>JAYSTV010000223.1:0-3670 GCA_043719425.1 Acidimicrobiia bacterium
GCGAGGGTGGCACACGGCTGCTCGAGATAGATGCCCGCTCCGTCGGTACCAAGCGCGCGTACGAATCGGCGCGCCGAGGAAAGCGAGAAGCCGCAGTTGGCGTCGGCATAGATGACCACGTCGGGACCGACGACGTCACGAACGGCCAGCACACGCTGGGCGTCGACAATCGGATCGTCGCCCACTTTGACCTGGAGCCGTCGGTACCCCTGGTCCAGTCGCTGCCGGGCCTTGGCCGCACAATCCTCCGGAGTCGTTCCCTGGACGGGGCGATACAACGGGGTGTCCTCGGGACCGTCACCGCCGAGCCGGGCCCATAGCGGTAGACCGGCGGACCGAGCGGCGACGTCCCACACGGCAACGTCGATCGGTGACTTCACGTAGGGATGCCCGGTCATCGCCGCGTTCATCGATCGGTGGACCGACTCCGGACGCCTCGGGTCGAGTCCGAGAACCGCTGGAGCGAGTGCGATGATCCCGGCGATCTGGCCCGCTTGGTTCTGCGCATCGAAGGTAACGCCGACCACGCCCGACTCACCCAACCCCGTGGTGCCGTCGTCGGCCACCACCCGCACCACCACGGCATCCATGCCGGTGGTGACCCGATTTCCCGACATCCGGTACACCCCCTCGGCGTAGGGCAGATGCAGCGACCAACCGGTAACACGAGAGATCTTCACGCCTGTTTCTTATCGCACCAGCACCGACGAACCACGACGGCCTAAGGTGCCGGTATCCGACGAAAGGACGTGCGATGAACGATTGGCTCCGGCCTGTCACCGTCACCGAAGCCCGGCCCAGCCCCACCGACCCGGCGAAGTTGCTCTACGTCCGCTCGTACCTGGTGATGCGGCTCGGAGTCGGCCTGCTCGGTCTCGCCCTACCGTTCCTACTCATTCTTGTCGATCTGCCCCTGTCGAGTGACAAGCCCATTCCCCGCGACTCCTTGAGTGCGTATTACTTCTCCGGCGTCCGCGACTACTTCGTCGGCATCCTGGCCGTCGTGGCCATCTTCCTCATTTCGTACAAAGTCATGGAGAAGAACCTCGACAATCTCTTGTCGGGTGTCGCCGGTTTGGCGGCACTCGCGGTCGCCCTGTTTCCCACCGCGCCGACGATCCGCTCGCGGAGTACTCCGCTGCAAGAAGCACTCGGTGAGAAGTTCGTGCAGTCCATTCACTTTGCGGGCGCAGCGATCTTCATCGGATCCCTCGGCGTGCTCTGCTATTTCTTCGGTCTACGCGAAGGCCGACGCCCACCGAGGCCGGGCATGCGGCATAGCCCGCTGTTCTGGCGAAGATTCCATTGGTCGTGTGCGGGGGCCATTGGTCTCGGGGTTATCTTCATTCCGCTCGGCGCCTTCGTCCTCGACATCCGCACCGCCCTCTTGATCGGCGAAGTGATCGCCGTCGTGGCCTTCGCCCTTTCGTGGCTCACCAAGGGCTTCGAGTGGGACGTCCTGCGCGGTGGGGCGCCGCCCAACGTCACCGCAACCGCGGCCTAGACCGAGTGCAGAGTCAGCTGAACGTGAGGCCCTCGAAATGGCCGTTCTTGCGCCATTCGTCGATATACGCAAAGTAGGCCACCGGACCCTCGGGGTAGCCAAGGCCGTTGAGCAGACCGTGCCTACTGGGCTCACCGCCTTCGTTGTTGTAGTAGCCCGGCGTGCAGTCCGGTCGGTTGCCGAAGCGTCGGCCACCGGCCTCCAAACGCTGCACCCATGCGTTCTCCGCTTCGGCCGTCACGTTGATCTCGTTGGCGCCGATGGCGTTGGCATGGGCAATGGTCATGGCAATCGTCTGTCCCGCTTCAACGAGGTTGTGCGGCACATTTGAGACCAGGTTGGCGCCCTGCGTTGGACTCACCACGAACAGGTTCGGAAAGCCGTGCACATGGATGCCGTGGAGGCTCCGCATTCCCTCCTGCCAGTGCGTTGAAAGCTGGCAGCCGCGTCGCCCCGTCACGTCGTAGCCGGAACGACGCTGATACTCCGTGCCGACCTCAAAGCCGGAGGCGTAGATCAGGCAATCGAGCTCGTAGTGGACGCCGTTGGCCCACACGCCCGATGCATCGATCCGTTCAACGCCTTTGCCATCGGTGTCGATGAGGTGTGCGGTTGACGCGTTGTAGGACTGCAGGTACTCGTCGTGAAAGCATGGACGCTTACAGAGTTGGCGATACCACGGCTTCAGTGCTTCGGCCGTGGTCTCGTCGGTGACAATGGCGTCGACCCGGCGGCGGATCTCCGACATCTTCTCGTCGTCGCTGTCGTGGTACGCCTTCTCCATGGCGGCCGGGGTGAACTCCGGATTCGGCGATGAGAACAGCTTGTCGCGAATGCGTTTGGAGATGTCGGTCCAGCCGTCCTTCACCAGGTCCTCGTCGACAAACCCACCCGTCTGGAGGGTGGTGAAATTCACCAGCCACTTGGCCTGCCAGCCGGGTTCCAACGTGGCGAACCACTCCGGATCGATGAGATGGTTGTTGCGCACATCGATCGACGATGGGGTGCGCTGGAAGACGAAGAGCTCACCTGCGGAACGGGCAAGGTAGGGCACGCACTGCACCGCCGTGGCCCCGGTCCCGATGATCCCGACTCGTTTGTCGGCCAAACCCAGCATCGGCGAACCATCCGGATCGCCACCGCTGTACGTGTAGTCCCAACGACTCGTGTGAAAGCTGTGGCCGGCAAAGGATTCGATACCAGGGATGCCGGGCAGTTTCGGGCGATGCAGCGGCCCGGTTCCCATCGCCACATACTTCGCGCGCAGAGCATCTCCGCGGTTCGTCCGGACGATCCATCGACCGATGGAGTCGTCCCACGAAAGGTCCGTCACCTCGGTCGACAGCATTGCGTTCTCGTAGAGCCCGAAGTGTTTTCCGATCCGACGGCAGTGCTCCAAAATCTCTGGACCACGGGTGTATTTCTCCGACGGCATGTGGCCGGTTTCCTCCAGCAGCGGGAGATAGACGAACGCCGCGGTGTCGCATTGCGCACCGGGGTATCGATTCCAGTACCACGTGCCCCCGAAGTCGCCACCCTTCTCGATGATGCAGACGTCGTCGACCCCGGCTTGCTTTAGGCGAGCGCCGGTGACCAATCCGGCGAAGCCCCCGCCGATGAACGCCACGGTGACTTCATCGGTCCGTGGCTCTCGTGGGACCGGCGCGACGTAGGGATCATCGACGTAGTGGCGGAACGCCCCGGTGACCTCTATGTACTGGTCGTTTCCGTCGGCCCGAAGCCGCTTGTCCCGCTCGGCCCTGTATCTCGCGTGTACTGCTTCGGGGTCAAACGTTTCAGACATCGGGACCCACCCTACGGGTCACGGGCATTTGCATGAAAAGCTGAGCCCGTGTTTGTCCCGGTCTCGACCGTCGATGCTGTTGTGGCGACAGCCCAGGAGGGTCGGAGAGTCCTCATCACGGGAGCGTGGTTCCGGAGAGACCACGCGGGCGCGGCGTCAATCGAACGCTCACTGATTCTGCTCGACCGCTCCGGGGCCTAGTCGGTGGGCTTGCGCCAGGTGGCCAGAAGGTTGACGGAAAGCAGTTCCTCGTCGGTGTAGTCAACGAGCTCACCGCTCGACCGCAGACGAACGAGTTCGGCGGCCAGGAACGAGCCGTAGGGCTCGTGGTGTGTGTCGGTCTCGAACTCGACTCCCGGGCA
>JAYSTV010000224.1:0-8978 GCA_043719425.1 Acidimicrobiia bacterium
CGCGCCGCGTCGTCGGTGAGCAGTTCGAGCATGGCGTTGGTGAGGGCATCGAGGTCGTTCGCGGGGATGCGACGACCGGCATCGGCGTCGTGGACGAGGTCGGAGAGCACATCGCCCGCCGTGGTGATAGTCGGGAGCCCCGCCCAGAAATGATCGAGGGTGCGAGTGCGCCAAGCCAGGCGCGACTCGGCCATCGCCTTGGCCGCCACGATGCCGATGTCGGCTTCGAGCAGAAACTGGCCGCGCTCGTCGTAGGGCAACCACGGACCGAGGACCACGAGCTTGCGTTCCCGCAGGCCCAACGCGTCGATGTGCTCGATGAGCCGACGGGTGGTCGCCATCTCCGGCACGCCGCGTCCTTCGAGTTCAAGACCCATGAAGAACAACCGAGCCTCGGGCACAATGCTCTGTACACGTACGAATGCGTCGACGACTCCGATTGGATCAAACCAGTCCCAGGTGCCTCCGCCCCACAGGATGATTTTCGACGATGCGTCGATACCCGGGTAGGCACCGCCGCGCAGGACCGGCGACGGGGCGGCCGCGGGAGACGACGACGGACAACCGAACGGTACGACGTCGATGAGCTTGCGCAGATGCGGGTCGAGCTCGTGCGCCGCCTTGTCGAGGCGACCCCGCGAGGCGAGCATGCCGAGCCAGAAATCACGCTGGCGCTCCGACGCACACACGAAGAAGTCACCGGTGTCGAGCAGATCGTTGAGTGTGCCGATCTCGTGCGCCTTCGCCCCCTCGGCCTCGTCTCGCGACATCGCGTCGTACTGCTCCAGGGATCCAAAGATCCACGGGTCGTACAGATCGACGACGACGAGGGCACGCGTGTGCTTCAGGAAGGGATAGCGAACGAGGTCGAACCCGAAGACGAACACGGCATCTGCCCGGTCGACCAGCGCCAGAAGCTCACTTGGATCAGCGAACTCGACGACTTCCACAGCGGCGTCTCGGCGGCCCACGGGCTTTGGCGACGCGAGCACCGTGGGCACGTGAGCCCCCAGCGCACACGCCACTTCCCACGCTCGAATGGCGGTGCCGGCCATGCGTTCGCCGATCACGTCGTTGGCGCACAGCACCACGAACCGGCCCACGGGCGCGTCGTCAAACAACTCGGGAACACCGAGGAACCGGGCCACCTTGTTGAGCGTGGCCACGTAGGGAGGCGAGTCGTTGCCCAGGGCTTCGAGTGGCTGACCGAACGTGGCGAACACGGCGGCGTCGGACACTTGACGCTTGGCTTGGATCTCCTGACGCTGCACGAGGATGGCGTCGAGATCATCAAGCACATCATTGATGGCGTGCATACGAGCGGTGCCGATGCGATGCACCGGTTCCATCTCGTCGGCCTTGACGCCGATCTCGTACGACGCACGATCCGAGCGGGCATCGCTGCGCGCTCGCCGTGCGTTCAAGAGAAGCGCGGCCGAAAGCAAGGTGGGCAGATGTTCGTCACTCACGTTCTTCAACAGCATTCGCAACGCGTTGCGCTCCAGCAGCAGGATGCGCTCGTGGGTGGCGAAGCGGCTCGACGTGCCGTGATGACGATGATACGAGATCGCATGCGCGCTTAGCTCTGTGCGATAGCCGCACACCTGCAGACGCCAGCCGAAGTCCACGTCTTCGAAGTACGCGAAGAACGCTGGATCAAAGCCGCCGAGTTCCACGAACAGATCGCGTCGCACGAGCATCGAGCCACCACACGCGAACGGCAGGGCGTGGCCATCGGCCGAGTCACCGAGCAAGCCCTTGGCGTGCGCCTCGTCGACGGGCAGACCGAATCCCTGCTGCTGCCCGAACCCGTGAAAATTGATCGTTGCATCGGCGAAGTCGACGTGCGCACCCTCCCAATCGAGAATGGTGCCGCCAACGCAGACCACCCCCGCATCGGGCCGGTACCGACTCACCAGCCCACGCAGCCAACCAGGATCCACGCGCATGTCGTTGTTGATCAAGGCCACACATTCCGACGTGGCGTGGGTGGCGGCGAGCGTTACCGCCGGGGCAAAACCAAGGTTGCTCGACTGGGGCAGGACCTCAACCCACGGATAGGCCTCCGCCAGGAGTTCTTTGGTGCCATCGGTCGAGTCGTTATCGACGCAGATCGTGCGGACTAGGTCAGCGGGATAGTCGAGGGCAGCAATCGAATCCAGGCACGGCGGCAGGTGGCTGCGCCCGTTGAAGGTGACCAGAACGATGCTGACCGTGGGAAGCTGGCCTGGCACGACCGGCCATTGTACGGATTGCGACCCCATCGCCTGGGTCGCGCGGCCCAATTCCCACGTTTGGCGGTCAAGCGACCGCCTTGCGTGACCGAATCTTTTCCCATGACCCGCCGTCGCCTCCTCCCTGTGCTCGTTGCGAGCAGCGTGTGTCTCGTCGCCGTCGCGCTCGGAAACACACCCACGCCCGCCCAGGCCGCGGTCATTGGGTTCTCGTCGCCGGCTGACTATGCGGCCGAAGCGTTCAGCGATCCGTGGGACTACTCGAACCAAGAAGACCAGGTCATCGCGGCCGACGGCCCGATGCGGTCGGCCACCGATGCCTCGATCGGCGGCGGCCAACTGCACTTCGACATGGCCCAACCCGGGTATTTCCATCCCCTCTGGGCGGGCTACCCGGGTTCGATCATCCACGGCCGCGACGGTGCCGGCAAGCCGATCGATGCCAGCCGCTACAACCGCATTTCGTTCCGCATGAACGCCACCGCCGAAGTGCCCGCCGGCATCCGCTGGTACACCTGCGCGGAGATTTCCGATGCGTGCCAGGGCGGGTTCAACTTCTTCACCAAGCCGGGCTGGCAGACCTATGACTTTGCCCTCGCCCCGATCAACGAGGCGAACCTGACCACGCCGTGGGCGGGCAACGTCGTGTCACTACGGGTGGCACTTTCCCCGTCGGCCTCGACGCACTTCGACGTCGACTGGGTCCAGGTCTATCCGGCCGGCGCGCCCGTGGGCGAGGGCGTGGCCCCCGTGCCCCAGATCGACGAGCCGAGCCTCGACGGCGGTGCCGACTACGCCACCATCTCGCGCAACGGCGATTCGTGGGATTTCTCCGAGGCCTCCGACATCCATCGTCTCGACAGTGTGAGTGGCGCGGTCTCCGGCGGCGTGTTCAGCGGAAAGAACAGCGCCCCGGCACTCAATGACCCCGCTGTGGGTCTTCGTCTCGGAGCGGCGTTCAAAGGCAGCGACTTTCACGTGGCCACCGTCGACTATACCTACGACGGCCCGTTCAACCTCGAAGACAAAGCCGGTGGCGGCACCAACGCCCGCCTCATCTGGCGCATTGCCGGTACACCGCTCACCAAGACGGGCGCCGACCTGCAGAACTCCGACGACATCGTGACCTATCCGAACCAGTCTTCGTTCACCGTGGACCTCGCCACGGCCAACCCGGCCGACATCACCGACCCAGCGCAGAACGGTCCTCGCATCGGATGGGCCGGCCAGATGATCGAGATGTTCCGCCTCGACCCGCACGAAGACCGCGGCGAGCGTCTGTTCCGCATCGACCGGGTGAAGCTCGCCGACGTCGACGCCGGTGTCACGAGTTTCGACATCGTGTGGCACGACACTGCCCTCGCTGGTTCAACCACTGCAGATCTGTACATCGACACCGACAACAGGGGGTTCAACGGCACTCCGATCGCATCTGGCCTGCCCGTCTCCCCCGGCAAGAACACGTTCACGTGGACCCCGGCGGCTGGCACGACCGGCACTTGGTACGTGTACGTAGTACACAACCGAGGCGGCCAAACGGGGCGGGCATACTCCGGTGGCCCGGTCCGCATCGGCGGCGTCACGTCACCGTCGGGCTACCAGTTCGGCCCCCTCGTCGACGGCCCCTCCAGCCAAGCCGGCTGGGTAAGCGGCGGCGCCCCGAAGTCGTTGGCGTTACGCCTGCCCAAGGCGGGCAAGCCGGCAAAGGTCGTGAAGGTCAAGCGCTAGCCGTTGGCCATGCTCCTATGCCGTGCACCTTCAGAAGCATGGGCCCGCGGAGGGTGCTGCTCTGCTTCCAGATCGTCGCGTCGTCGTCGATGGTGTAGTCACCGAACGCGTCGAGAATCGCCGGGAGCGCGACCCGCATCTCCAGACGGGTGAGCGCTGCACCGAGACAGTGATGGATGCCGTGACCGAAGGAGATTGGCTTCGGGTCTGGCCGGTCGACGCGCAATTCGTTCGCGTCGGGCCAACGCCTCCGGTCTCGGTTCGCCGCACCGATCATGAGCGCCACGTTCGCACCGGGCGGAATCGTGGTGGCACCGGCTTGCACGGAAGCCGTAGTTGTTCGGACAGCGATTTGCGCGGGTGTGTCGTAGCGAAGCAGTTCCTCGACGGCGTTGTCGAGCAGATCAGGACGCCTTCGCAACAACGTGCGTTGCTCAGGGTTCGCAGCCAATGCCACGATTGCGTTGCCGAGCAGGCCGGTTGTCGTCTCGTGACCTGCGAACATCAGCGCAGTGATGACAGCGACGATGTCATCGTTCGACAATTCGCTGGTCGAATCATTTGCCAGCGCGCTGATCAAGTCGTCCCTGGGCGATCGGCGTCGATCCTCGATCAGCTCGGCGAACTCGCAGTGGAGTTCGTGGAAGCGGCGGTTCATCGAGGTCGGATCAAACGGCCGCATGATCTCCAGCAGGCCGGCGATTTCCGACGACACGAGATGCAACCATTCGAATCGGTCACGTGACACGCCAAGGATGTCGGCGACCACGAACACCGGGAACGGGGACGCAAAGCCCTTCATGAAGTCAGGGAACTTCTGGTCCGCGAGTTCAGCCAGCAGTTCGTTCGCGATTGTACGAACGCGGGATTCGTGCTCGGCGATGCGCTTCGGTGTGAACGTCCGACTCACTGCGGCCCGAAGCCGGGAGTGGTCGGGAGGATCAACAAAGAGCATCCACCGGGAGAAGTTCTCCATGGCCTGCTCGGAGAGTCGGGTGTAAGGCGAGATGTGACGGAGCCGGTTGACGACACCTGCCGTGCTGACGTCGCTCGAGCGCAGAACGTCGAGTACTTCGTCGTAGCCGAAGACCGTCCAATCGTTGAAGACCCGGCTGTACACAACTGGCCGGTCGCCACTCATCGCTTCATAGATTGGATACGGCCATTGGTACCGCTTCGGGTCGAACGGGTTGTACCTGGAGAATCGGAAGATGGCGTTCGAAAGCCTCGGCCGTTGGCCAATGGCTCGTACGAGCGGGATGACGGCCTTGTCGACAGCGTTCACGTTTTTCGATCTCCATTCGAGGCAGGCAGGACTGCAGTTCGATACATACTGTATTGAATACAACTCGTATGCTGTTGCGATGTCAAGAGAGCGAACGCGCCCGACCCGGGAGGAAACCCGCCAGCGTCTGTTCCGAGCGGCCGTGGCGGAATTCCAGGCCGATGGCATCACTACCGCCAGCATCGAAAGCATCTGCTCCGCTGCGGGTCTCTCGCGCGGCGCGTTCTATTCGAACTTTGCCGACAAGAACGAACTCGTCATGGCGCTGATTGACGACCACATGGACCGCGAGATGATCGAGATGGATCGACTCTTTACCCGGGCGTCGTCGCCGATCGAATTCGTCACGCTCATCGAGTCACCCGAACGACGGCGCGATGGACCGCTCAGCGATCCACTTCTGTTCATGGAGTACACCCTGTACGCGCTTCGCGATCCATCGAACCGGCCACGACTCGGCGAACACCAGCAACGTTGGCGCAACGTGACCGCCAAGGTCGTTCAGGCCGACTGCGACCGGCTTGGCGTCGAACCGCCGATCCCGATCGATGAGGCAGCGGCCATGGTTCTTGCCCTCGACAACGGGTACCTGCTCGCGGAGCTCCTTGAACCAGGCAGTTATCAGCCAGGGGCGTTCGCTCGCAACATCACGATGTTGCAATCCTGGTTTGCGGCAACCGTGACGACTCCGACGCCGCCGTCGTGACCGACTTCGCGCCGGACGAGGAAGTCGCCGTCAGACGCGTAGCGGGGGCTGCAGGTTCGGTGGTCGGCTCAGGTACTGGACGCCGTCGGGACTCGTGAGGACGATCGTGCCGTTGGACGTACGCGCGGCGGGTGTGTATAGTATGCGCATGTCTCGTGTGAACATCACGGTTCCGGACGACGTCGCCGCCCGTGCTCGACGAGCTGGACTCAACGTTTCTCGCGTCGCAACCAACGCGCTTCTGGAAGAACTCGATCGCCGCGACAAGGTCGAAGCGCTCGACGCGTACCTTGCTCGACTCGACGCCGAACTTGGTCCGATAGGTCCTGACGAAGCGCTCGAGGCAACCACCTGGGCTGACCGGGTTCTCTCAACCTCTCCGAAGACAACGCACAAGCGCCGCCGTACCGCGTGAACCTCATACTTGATAGTGGCGGGGTCGGTGCCCTTGCTGGTCAGCGAGCGCGCCTGGCCGAGCTGCGGCGGCGCGGTCTCTGGCCGCCACGGGTTCCATCGGTTGTGCTGACGGAATCACTGACCGGCGATCACCGGCGCGATTTTCACGAAAATCACCTGCTCGGAATGTGCCAAGTGTTGCCGGTAACGGAAACGATGGCCAGGTCTGGTGCTGAGCTCCGAACCGCGACGGGGAGAGCGGGCGAGATCTCAGCAACCGACGCCATCGTCATCGCCGTTGCGATTGGCTATCCCAATCCGGTCGTGCTGACCAGTGACCCCGCTGATCTCTCCGACCTCGTCGACACGCAGTCTGTCGTGGTGACGATTGCCGCCGTGTAGCAATGGCAAGCGCTTCCCGAAAGCCGCGGACTGCGAGGAACACTTCTTGCGTCAGACGATCGGCTTCATCCACACTGCCGTGTAGCGATTCGACAAAACGTTTCGAAATCGTGCGCCCGGAAGCTCTCGTTCAACGAGAGCTTTCATCCTCCTCGAGGAGAGTGGCGGTGGCCACGCGACGGGCGCATGGTGCTCCCAGTACCGCCCGCGCACCTGGGCGGATCGCTTCAGCGCCAAACCTGCCAGGGCGCGACCGCGATCGCCGAGACCGGAAGGACCTGCAAATCCGACGATGGCGAGGACACCGCCCGGTCGCACAAGTTCGCGCATGCGGCGCAATCCCGCACCCGCATCGAGGTGGTGGAGCATCGCCACGGAAGCGACCACATCAAACGACCCGGGCACCAGAGGACAGGACAACAGGTCCCCGACGACAAAGTGGGTGGTGTCTTTCGCCCGTCGGTCAGCCGACGCTCGCTGCACGCTCGCTTCGTCGACGTCCAAGCCGGTGACGAAGAGACCCCGGTCCGCCAAGTCGAACGTCAAAAGACCATCGCCACATCCGACGTCGAGAGCTGTCCGGGCTTCGCCGGGAATCACGTCAAGCACAGCTCGGTGGTAGCGAATGTTCAAGTTCCATCGCGGGTCATCGCTGGTCATGCGTCAGTCTCTCATTGACAGGTTTCGCGAACTCGGCGACGTACCATCCAGACGCGTTCGCCACAGCCGCATCACTCAAACGCCGGCGTCACGACCGACCTCGCTACACCGTGAGCGGCAGCTGCAGGTTGGGTGGTCGGCTCAGGTACTGGACGCCTTCGGGGCTGGTGAAGGTGATGGTGTCGTTGGCGTTGCCGGTGGCGGTCCAGCCGCCTTTGTGAACCATGGTGTGGTGGCGTCGACACAACAGGCAGCAGTTGTCGCGGTTGGTGAGTCCGCCGCGTATCCAGTGTTTGATGTGGTGCACGTCGGTGAATGTGGCGGGCATGTTGCAGCCGTCGAAGCGACACGTCCGGTCGCGTTTCGTGACGGCTTTGCGGAGCGCTGGTGGAACAACACGCGTCTCACGGCCGAGGTCGATGACGATCGATGGTCCGGCGGTGAGGATCCGGGCAACGGAGGAGTCGCAGCAGGTTTGCACGACGGACCAGATATCGATCCCGTCGATGGAGTACGGGGTTTCCGCGTTCCCGGTGAGATGCGCGTTGGCCAGCCGGTCGAGGTCGACGGTGATGTTCACGTGGGCCCGGTTGATCGACCCGCCTTTGCCTTTGGCCACCGCGTCGTGATGATCCAAGAAGAACTGGGCGACTAACACCAACGCGTCGGCGCGTTGTTGGGCCGGGGTCCGGGTGTCTTTCGGACCCTCCGGTTCGTTGGACTTCGTCGCGGCGCCGTCTTCCAAAACTTCGTCGTCGCGAACCGGTTCCTTCACTCCGAGCTTGTGTGCGGCGGTCAACGCGGCCGACAGCACCGCGGCGTCGGACGCGTTCAACGTTGCTTCGACAACGGTGTCACCGTCGAGAATTTCACCCATCCGTAACTCCGACACCGTGGCGGGCGGTTGGGGAACCTCACCACCGGCTTCAACGATGGCGGCAGCGATTTCGGCGTCGACCCGGTCAGCCCAACTCCGCGCCAGGACCCGGCAGTGGGCCACGGTCAAGGAGTTGCACCGGTCGATGAGCAGGTCAACGTCACGTTCAACATAGGACGCCCGCGCCGCGGTGAACACGTGCAGCAACTGATCGGCCTGATCGAAACTGAGGGTGCCGCTCGACAACGCATGGTGCAGCGAAGGGCAGTCACGCAGCCCACGCGCTTGGCGCAACAGTCCGACGGAGTGGCCGTGGGAGATGCGGAGTTTTGCCCGTAACCATCCGGCTGCAGATCCGGCGCCATCGATCTTATGAGCATCGGCCCGGTCCCACCACACCAACGTTTCCATGAGATCGAGGCGGGCTTGTTCAGCGCGATGCCACGCTTCGAACACGGCTTCGCGTTCGTCGGCCGGCCGCCAGTTCAGGGCTGCTTCGGCGGACCAAAGATCGAAGTCCGACTGCTCAGTCTCGATGTCCAAGTCGCCGGGGAACATGTATTCGAGTATATCGAACGCTGACCCGTTGCGCAAGTCCAAATCAGCAATTCGGCGTAGTTCTTCTGAAGGAAAACCCTCACATGAATGGTCGAGCCATCATGGCTCAATCACCCGCCTGATCTACGCAAG
>JAYSTV010000225.1:0-3657 GCA_043719425.1 Acidimicrobiia bacterium
TTGTGAGGGTTCTGCTGGTCGAAGACGATGACAGCATCGCCCTTCCACTCGAAGCCGGCCTTGCCCATCATGGATACGTTGTGACGCGCGTGTCCCTCGGTGCTGACGTGGCTGGAGCTCTGCCGGTCGACATTGTCCTCCTCGATCTGGGTCTCCCCGACATGGATGGGCTCGATGTGTGCAGGACTTTGCGCCAGGTCGACGAGAAGCTCCCGATCATCGTTATCTCGGCGCGTGGGTCGGAAATCGACCGGGTAGTTGGTCTAGAGCTGGGCGCCGACGACTATCTGGCGAAGCCGTTCGGTATGCGTGAATTGATCGCACGGATACGTGCGGTACTTCGGCGAGCCGAACCGCTGAAAGTGAAGCCGTTGGATGGTCGGGAACCGGACTTCGCCGACGCGGACGCCGATGTCTCCGACTCTCGAGTGCGAACACTAGGCGTACTTACGATTGACCTGCGGACCCATCGGGCGATCCTCGGAGGCCGAGAACTGGCCTTGACGACCAAGGAGTTTGGCGTGCTGTCGATGCTCAGCGTTGATCCGGGCGCGGTGGTCACTCGTTCCGATCTCATCGAGCAAGTCTGGGACGAGCACTGGTACGGGCCCACCAAGACCCTTGATGTACACGTCGCGCAGCTGCGCAAGAAACTCGGGAACCCGGCGTGGATCGAGAACGTCCGCTCGATCGGATTCCGGCTCGTCAATCCTGCCGAAGCGTCGCCCGCGGCTGATGTGTCGTGATTCGTCGGCTCCTTGCCAGTTCCCTGGTGCTGATCTCGTTCATGCTCGTGGTGCTCGGCGTGCCCTTCTGGCGGACCATCATCAACTCCGAACGTCAAGACCTCCGGACCGACCTCGAGAGAGATGCGGTGGTGCTCGCCGGCCTTGTCGAAGATTCGCTTTCCGAAGCGAAGCAAATCGGAATCGTCCAGGTTCGAGCCGACGCCGAAAAGGTTGCCGACCGCTACTCCCGTCGTAGTGGAGCGCGCGTCGTCATCGTCGACGCCGACGGGCTTTCGCTGGCCGACAACGAGGCCCCCCTCGAAGCGGCCCGCTCGTTCGCCACCCGCCCCGAGATCGTTGCCGCGCTCGCTGGTCGTGTTGGAGTCGACCAGCGCGATTCGCAGACCCTCGGTCGTTCGGCGCTGTTTGTCGCGGTGCCGGTGTCGTCGGGAGGCGCCATGCTCGGGGCGGTTCGCCTCAGCTTTACGACCGCAGAGCTCGACCGTCGGATCCGGTCGATCGCGTGGCGGCTCGCGCTCGTCGGCGGTTTCGCCATGGTGGCCGCCACCGGCCTTGCGGTGATCATGGCGCGGTCGTTGCAACGTCCGATCGTTGCTCTCCGCCAGACGGCGCACGCGTTTGGGCAGGGAAACCTCCGCTCCCGCGCGCCGACGCATTCCGGTGCTCCCGAAGTGCGCGCCCTCGGCGTTGAGTTCAACACGATGGCCGTCCGCATCGAGGAGTTGGTCGCCGCGCAAGACGCGTTCGTCGCCGATGCCAGCCATCAGTTGCGGAGTCCACTCACGGCAGCGCGCCTACGCGTGGAAGCCCTCGCCTATGCGGCGCCTGACCACCTTGGCGAAGAAGTTGACGCCGCAGTCGACGAGCTAAGTCGGCTAAGTCGCATCATCGATGGTCTGCTCGAATTGGCTCGGCCAGATCGTCCGGACGCTGCGGCGGGGCGGATCGACCTACAGATCACCATCGATGATCGCGTTGAGGCGTGGTCGGCGTTGGCCGACGAGCGAGGGATCACTCTTGTCGGCGGCACTCATGCCCCCTTCCATGCGGCTGTGAAAGCCGACCGTTTGGCGCAGATTCTCGACAACATCTTTGCGAACGCGCTCGATGCTTCACCATCGGGCGGATCGATCCGGGTTTCCACGACGGTCGGCGATGGTGCCGCCATGATCTGCATCGATGACGATGGACCGGGCATGACCGACGAGCAGCGACGCCAATCGTTTGATCGATTGTGGCGGGCCGACAGTCGGCGAACGGAGCTCTCCGGGAGTGGCCTCGGGTTGCCGATTGCCCGCAAACTGGCCAGAGCCGACGGTGGCGATCTGAGCTTGACGGTTTCACCGAGCGGCGGAACCCGAGCAACTATCACCTACCCGACGGCGTCGAAGGCGTCGACATGACGGGGTCGACGATTCCGATGGTCACGGCAAGACCGAGATCGAACGCGCGGCCCCGTTGGATGGCTTGTCGTCGGCCGAAGCGGCGCGGCGTTTGGTCGCTGACGGCTACAACGAGCTGCCGACGGCGATGAAGCGGAACGTGCTGCGCCAAGCCTGGGACGTCGTGCGCGAGCCGATGCTCCTGCTTCTCCTCGTGGCTGGCACCGTCAACTTCGTGCTCGCCGAACCGCTTGACGGCATGATCCTCATGTCGTTCGTGGCGGTGGTGATCGGCATCTCGATATACCAAGAACACAAGACCGAAAACGCGCTTGCCGCGCTCTGCGATCTTTCCTCGCCACGAGCACTCGTTCTGCGAGACGGCGAACAGACGCGCATCGCCGGACGCGACGTCGTTCGAGGCGACCTGGTGCTGCTGGTGGAAGGTGATCGGGTTCCTGCCGACGCCGTGCTGATCGACGCCGTCAATTTGTCGGTCGACGAGTCGACGCTCACTGGTGAGTCCGTTCCCGTCCGCAAGTCTTCTTTCGCCGACCAGTCACCGACGCTTTCCGTTCGCGATGGGCATGACGCGGGACCGGTGATGGGTCGGCCTGGTGGTGACGACACACCGTGGCTATTCACCGGCACGTTGGTCGTGAAGGGCCGCGGCATGGCGCGCGTGGCGGCGACGGGTGCGGCCACCGAGCTCGGCGGGATCGGCACGGCACTACAAACGATTGAGCCCGAACGCACGCGGTTGCAAAGTGAGGTCGATCGCCTGGTCCGAGTGGTGGCGGTCATCGGGCTAAGTTCGGCATCGTTCGTGGTCGTCGCCTACGGCGCACTGCGCGGTGGGTGGCTCGAGGGTCTCCTCGCCGGGATCGCGACCGCAATGGCCATCTTGCCTGAAGAGTTCCCGGTGGTGCTCACCGTGTTTATGGCGGTTGGGGCGTGGCGCATGTCGAAGAAGAACGTGCTCACTCGTCGGGCGCCGGTGATTGAGACCCTCGGTTCAGCGACGGTGATCTGCGTCGACAAGACCGGCACGCTCACCATGAACACGATGACCGTGAGCGAACTCATCGCCGATGGTGCTTCGCACTCGCTCGGGCCCGATGTGCTTCCGGAGGAATTCCACACGTTGGCCGAGTTCGCCGTGCTCGCCTCTCCGGTCGATCCGTTCGACCCGATGGACAAGGCGTTCCGTGTTCTCGGCGACCGGTACCTCGATCAGACCGAGCATCTGCATGCTGACTGGTCGCTGGTGCGTGAGTACGCGTTGTCGGAGGACCTTCTCGCGCTCTCGCACGTGTGGCGGTCGCCCGACAGCAGCCGCTTCGTGGTGGCGGCCAAGGGAGCACCCGAAGCGATGGGCGATCTCTGCCACCTCGGACCCGACGCCTTGTCGGACCTCACCGAAGCGGTCCAAGCGGCGACGGCCTGCGGCCAACGGGTGCTCGGGGTCGCTCGGGCCTCTTTCGCCCAGTCCGACAATCTGCCGAGCGAACAGCACGACTTCGAGT
>JAYSTV010000226.1:0-3656 GCA_043719425.1 Acidimicrobiia bacterium
TCGGCCATTGACCCGAATTTGCTAACGGATTGCTAACGAAACTGCGCAAAACAGGCTGAAACGGGCCACCACCCGCCGACACGTCGATTCGCGAAACCCTAGCTCAGACACCATTTCCCACCACGCGATAACACCGGAAAAACGGCAAATGACGGTTTTAGGTCCTGGTGTCGAAAGACGTGCAGGTTCAAGTCCTGTGTCGGCGCCGCCGTTATCCCGCACAAGTCTGTGACCCGGGAACACTCTTCTGGGTGGTACGTCCGGGCCGGTCGTTTTGGTAATTGCGAACGGATTGCCAACGAACTTGGACCGGAAACTGCAGGTTCCGACGACCACGGCACCCTGTTCCATGGCGGGTGTGACGCGGCCCGAAAAGGCCGCCTGGTCTACACAAGGTCGAGATTCCGCCCCGGGTACCTACGACCGCAGTCTCGCGACGCTCAGGCGGCGGTCGTCCCCCGCCGCATTCCGCCGTGTCGACCACCGCTCGACGTGTCGGACGGGTGCGTGGCGTGGTGACAACGCTTGTTGTGGAGCGAAGTCGATCGCTCACCCGGATCGTGCAAACCGAACAGACCGGCAGTTCTGGCACACGAGCTACCCCGACAGGGGCACGGCGACGAAGGTCGCTCGACCCTTCGACAGGCGTGTCATGTGCCCGCGCCCTGCCGTGTCCTCGACAAGCACCACACCGCCGGGCGGGAGCTCCGGCGTTGCCATCGCTGGTCTCGATCTCGAGCTCGCCATCAAGGACAACCACGATCTGACGGCGTGGCGCTGGGTGTGGTTGGGTGTCACGTAAGTCGTCGGGAGTCGTGACGAAGACGACAAACTCGGCGGGCAAGGGCGCGGAGAGCAGTAGCGGCGGGACGTTCTCTGCGAACGCCGCCGGAACCTGCTCGACCTCCACATCGACGAAGCGCGAGCCTCCTGTCACCTCCGTCGTCAGACGCCACAACGGTCGCGCACCACACCCGAACATGCTCCCCGATATGGGCGGCCGACGCAACGCCCGTGAGCTCCTCCGAGTGGGGCCGAAGGGTGCTCAGCATCGCCGACAACACGTCGCCACACTGCCGAACGACGGGATGTGCGGTTCGAATACAGGCCGCGTTCTTGTGAACCTGGTCGCTCCGGCGAGCAACCAAGTCCACAACGTCGCACGAGGGCACCGCCGCTAGTACTCATCAGGCCCGATTGTTTGTGCAGCACGACCGCAGAGCCGCACTGACCGCCCACAAGCTTGAGCGCCCTGCGACGCCCACGTTGACCGCTTCCGGATTGGACAGGGAGCATCTATGCAGTGAGGCCCGCCCGAGCCGCGCCCGCATCCTTCTCGACCGAATCGCCGACCAGCAATGTCCGGGCCCGGCGCCGCCCCCAAACCTTTTGCAGCCAAGTTCGAAACAGATGCAGATCATGCGTGCGTACGTGCGTCATGGCCATGAGCACTCGTAAAGAAGTTCGAGTCCGTCGACGTTGTCAAGTTGTTCGCCGGCATGTCTGAATCCGAGACGATCAGCCATCGCAAGGGAGGGTCCGTTGGTCGGGCTGATGGCGAGCCGGAATCGGTGGATTCCGTGATCACGGGCCGCCGCATCCATCAGTGCCCGTACTGCTTCGGAGGCGTATCCGCACCGGCGATGCGGCAAGAGGACGGTGTACCCGAGTTCGAGGCAACCGTCAATTGGCAGGTCGTGGAATCCGACGTGCCCGATCATCGTCGCGCTCTCCCGGAGGACGATCAGCCGAAAACTCCACGGAGCCAATTCGGGTTCTTCACGGATTCGCTGGGCGAAGAACAACACCATCTCGCGTTCGGCAGGGTTGTCGGCGAGCCATCTCGACGGGATGGCTGTTCCGTCCAAGTTGGTGCATCCGTTGACGAGCCCGTCGAGTTGGTCAGGAGTGATTGAAACGAGGGAGAGTCGGCCGGTGTCGATCGTTGAGCGCATTGTCTGCCCTGCCTGGTTCTCGGTCGAAAGGGGTTGGTACGATGCTGACGGCCCGACGCGTTGCGTGTGGCTGTCGACGTGAAGCGTGGCGAGCAAACGCCGGCTTCCTGCCTACTGCGACACGAGACGCTCCGGAAACGAAACGAGGACTCTCCCATGACAACAAGCGCAGCGGGCACCGACCTGCCGACCTCGAACGGGCCCGTGAACAAGGAGACGGATTTTCAGGGTCCGAAGTTCTCACTGAGCGATCCGAAGTTCGTCGCCAATCCGTACGGAGGATCGGTGCCGTCTCCTGCGACTTGCCCGGTTGCTGGCATCGACGACGCGAAGGTTTGGGCGGTGCTGCGCTACAAAGATGCCTCAGCCTTGCTTGCCGACCCTACCTATCGGAAGGATCCGTCCAACGCAGCCGACGGCCCGTACACCGAAGATATCAAGGGCATGGGACCGACCATGGAATACATGGACGACCCCGACCACGAGCGAATCCTGGGAGTACTCGATCGGGCCTTGACGACCGTCGTTACCGGCGACTTCAGAGCCACTGTTCAGAAGCTCACCGATGACCTTCTCGACGCGCTCTCGCAAAGGGCGGATGCCGTGGACATTGTCTCGGCCTTCGCATCGCCGCTCCCAATCCTCGTGATAGCCAAGGTCCTCGGTATCAACCCGGCCGATCAGGCCGATTTCAGCCGTTGGTCGAACGACATGGCTCTGATGTTCGACCCCACACTCGGCCCGGATGACAAGGCCCGAGTCGGGCAATCCATGGAGCAGGTCACGAAGTACTTCACGGATGCCCTACCGAGCCGCCGTCTGTCCCCACAGAACGACCTGATGAGCGGACTCATCGCGCCGTCAGACGCAGGCGGTGCGTACCTGCCGGATGCCGAGGCGGTCATGGTCCTCCGGCTGACGCTCGCGGCTGGCAACGTCACCACGACGGATCTGATCGGCAACGGGCTCTTGGCCCTGATGCGCAACCCCGACCAACTCGCACTCCTCCGCCGAGACCCGGCTCTGACCGAACTCGCCGTCGAGGAGATGCTCCGCTACGACCCACCAGCAGTCGCCACCGACCGGATCGCCATGGAGGATGTCTCCTTCGGCGGATGTCCGATCCCGCGTGGCGAATGGGTCTTCCCCATGTTCACCACGGCAAATCGCGACCCCGATGTGTATGGAGATCCCGACCGTTTCGACATCACCCGCGAGGTGATTCCTCATCTGTCGTTCGGCGGCGGATCACACCGTTGTGTCGGTGCTGCGTTGGCGCGGCTGGAGGTGCAGGTGGCAATCGGATCAATCGTGTGCCGATTCCCGAAGCTGCGGCTCGCCGACCCGGCGACACCACCCCGAACCAAGTTCACACCGGCATTTCGCGGGCTCGCATCGCTTCAGGTGCTCTTGCATTGATCCGAACTCCCACCGGGAACCGAACCGCAAATCCTCCATGTACTGTCGGCCGACGGCCAGATAACCGCCGGTGTTTTAAGAGAGGTTTCTAGATGCGAGTTCTCGTCGTAGGTTCGACTGGGCTGGTTGGTCGGCAGGTGTGTCGAATTCTGCACGACGCAGGCCACGCAGTCCGGGGCCTCGCCCGGGTCTCGTCCGATCCGGCTGTCGTGGATGCACTCACATCAGCAGGCGTTGAGATCGTGATCGGTGATCTGAAGTCACCCGAAACGTTGACCGCAG
>JAYSTV010000227.1:0-3656 GCA_043719425.1 Acidimicrobiia bacterium
CGGCCCCGAGGTCACCGACCGAGTGGACATCGCTTCGACGGCGGCACCGAGCAGCCGTTGGTCGTTCGCGACGACGCTGACGGCCGTCGTGGTGGCGACGTTTGCGGTCAGCTGGCTCTTTGCCGTGCTCTACGACAACACACCGGCGCATTACGACAGCGCCACCAATTTCTTGCGGGCGATGAACATCCGTGAGTTCGTCCGGAGCGGCGATATCGATCGCGCGTTGCGTTGGTATTGGTACTACCCCAATGGTGAGAGCTGGATTGTCAACGCGTTCTTTGCGACCCTGGGAGCCACATATCGAACGGCAGTCCTCAGCAATGCGGTGTGGATCGGCACTCTCGTGCGCGGGTTGGTGCTCCTGGCCAGGCGGACGTTTCTGAAACCGAGCGGGCGACTGGTGTTGATCTCAATCGTGCTCGGTGCCCCCATCGTGATCGGCTCGACCCACGAGCTGATTCTCGATCTCCCGATGCTGGCACTTTTTGTCGCTCTTCTCGTGTCGCTCCGGAGCGTTCCGGAACGCACCCACCAAAGCGCATGGATTCGACCAGCGACCGTTGCTGGATGCTGTCTGCTCATCAAGTGGTCGTCGTTGCCCTGGGTGCTGTCCGCCGTTGGAGTGGAGCTGTACTTCCGGTGGCGTCGTCGCATGCCGCTTCGGGTGATCGGAGGAGAGCGCCCTGCCACTCGCCGAAGCATGCTGAGTCTTGCTGTCGTGGTCGCCGCGGGCCTGTGGTGGTACGGAGGGAACTACACGGCCCTGCTCCATGACATCGTTACCAAGGGAATCGATGCTGGTATTGCGGAGGGCGATCCGCAGGGTGTCGGCTTCAAGTCGCTGCGATTCTATGGTTCAGCGTTCGTTACATCATATGCGTGGTTACCAATGGTCGTCACCCTCTTCTGTCTGTTCGCAGGTGCTCATCGCCGATGGCAGCGTGCGGCGGTCGGCGAACCGAAGTCCTGGACAACGATTGCCGTGCTTGGGATTGGCGCGCCAAATCTGTTGTTTCTCCTTTGGCAGTCGAACAAAGACGCCCGCTATGTCATGCCGATGATCGTGCTCATCGGTCTTGTCGCGGCGCGCACCACTGATCGACTCGATGCTCGGATCCGGAGCGGGTTTCCCACGGTGTTTGCGTCAATTGCCCTGTGCACCATCGTGTCGCTGAACGGCCCGTGGGGAACAGGTTCGCTGTCGTGGAAGTCGTTCCCGATCGTGGGCGCGTCTGGCTACACCGCGCCTCGGCCTTCGTCCACCCGTACCGCCTATGACGGCGTTGTCGATCACGTCGAACAGCTCCGGAAGGAGCGAGGATGTGCACGAACGTTCGTCGTGCGTGACGAGGTGCTCGACGTGTGGATCAATCACCGCACCATGGCCGCGCGTCTCGTGGAGAACGGTTGGGAATGGGTCGATCCGGGCCAGGGTTGCATCGGCCTCGTGATCACCGCTCCCGGGGGGACCCCGGACGCCGGCGCGGCCACCGTAGGAATTTCCACCGCGGTGCGGAGGGCGTTTCCGAGCCCCGGCGGGACCATCTGGGTTGTCTCGGCCTCGCCCAACTGATCGACTCACGGCAGTCATTTGCGGCTCGACTGTTCGCCGAGAGCTTGACTGCGCCGCTTCGCTGCGCTTCGTTGCTTGCCACGAGATTCCCGCTCGAGCCAGCACAGCTCGTGGACCAGACGCCATCACTGGTTGCTCTGACGGACGCGAATGCGAGCTACGCCGGAGTGGTCGTCGTTGTGGTGCTGGTGGTCGAGGTGGTCGTCGACGGCGTCGAGCTGGTGCTCGAGGCGATCGACGTGGAGGCTGGCTGAGCCGTCGTGGACGGGTTCGCCTTTGGCGCCACGCTGGTTGGCGCGGCCGACGGGTTCAATGCCGGCGGTGACGCGATCGTGACCACGACTACGATGGACTGCGGCGGCGGGGCCACGGTCGTGATGACCGGGCCGGTCACCGGCGCTTGCGAATCGGGCCCGGTCGACGGAATCTTGGCGAGAGCATCGTCGAGACGCTTCTCGAGATCGCCAACCTTGTCCTGCAGACTGCTGGCCTCGGCCACTGCCGCGTCGCGTTTGTCTCGCTCATTCGACAGGCGCTCCGACGAGTGGATATTCAGGGTCACGCCGACCAGCGTGACAATCGCCGAAAGCACGGCCCCACCGAGGATGGCGTGGGCGGGGTTCAGAGTTTTCGGTGGTTTCGGCGCGGGTGGTCCGATCAGCGCGCCTCGGTCGTCTGGCGGCGCTTCGTTCACGTCGGACACCGTACTCGTCGGGTGCTGGACTTCGAGGGTGCCAGGCAGCCCGCCCAACCGTGTTTCTCCACGGCTTGATGAACGCCAGGTGACAGATTCGTGATTGCCACTTCAGTCGGGCGGACCTCTGGGACGATGTCGATGTCAGCAGAGTTTTCCCAACTACGACAGGTAGGCCTATGTCACGTACGACCGTCGTCCTCGATACCTCGGTGCTGGTTGCCGATCCCGGGGCGTTGCATACGTTCGACGGTCAGGATGTCGTGATCCCGCTGACGGTCATCGAAGAGCTCGACGGACACAAGACCCGGCGTGACGATGTCGGAGCGGCCGCCCGTGAAGCACTGCGCTCGATTGAAGGACTGCGGAACGCCCACGATGGCGACATCGCCAGCCCGGTGGAGCTGGGCAACGGGGCGACCGTGCGGGTCGAGACCAACGGCGTGCATCTCGACGAGCTGCGGAGCATCGGACTCGACCCCACCAAGGCCGACAACCGCATCCTCGCCGCATGCTGTGGTCTCCGGGCGAATGGCGCGATTGTCACGGTCGTCACCAACGACACCGCGATGAGGATCAAGGCGTCGCAGCTTGGTTTCACGGCCGCCGAACACACCAGGGCGAACCGTTCGGTCATCGAAACGGGCTACGGGGCCTGGCCAGTGATCGAAGTGAGCGCGGATCTGCTGAGCAGTATCCACCAGGCCGGGTCGAATGGCGTGGCGTTCTCTGCGGTAGCGGGGGACGACCGGCCGGTCACGGAACTCGACGACAACACGTTCGGTGTGCTTCGCTCGGGCACATCGTCGCTGCTGGTCCGGTCGATCGACAAGTCACTGGTGGAGCTGCCCGCTCACCAGGAGGCCTACGGACTGCGTTCTCGTTCGAAAGAGCAGCGCGCCGCGTTGGCGTTGCTGCTCGACCCCGACGTGACCGTGGTTGCCCTCGACGGCACGGCCGGGACCGGCAAAACGATTCTCGCGCTAGCCGCTGGTTTGGAGCAGGTCATCGAACGCTCCGCCCGCTACGAGCGTCTCGCCGTGTACCGGCCCATCGTGCCGGTCGGCCACGCCGACCTCGGATTCCTGCCGGGAACACTCGACGAGAAGCTCGAGCCGTGGATGGCGGCCGTGGTTGACGCGCTCGCTGCGCTGACCGACGACGGGAGCTACCTCACCGCCCAGGACGTCATGACCGAGTTGATCGAACGGCGCAAGCTCACGATGGAGAGCGTCACCTTCCTGCGTGGCCGCACGCTGCAGTCGAGCTTCATCGTGGTCGACGAGGCGCAGAACCTGGAGCCGACCACCGTCAAAACCATCCTCACGCGCGTGGGCGAAGGCGCCAAGATCGTGTTCTGCGGTGACCGCGACCAGATCGATGCGC
>JAYSTV010000228.1:0-8907 GCA_043719425.1 Acidimicrobiia bacterium
AAGAACGGCGGCGAAGACACGAACTCCCTCACCTGGACACCAAAACAAGGGGCGTGGGCCGTGGTGGTGATGAACGCTGACGCCACGCCAGCGGTGAAAGCCGACATCGCCCTCGCCGTCCGCGTGACCGTTCTCGGTTGGATAATAGGGGCACTTAGCATTGGTGGTGCAGTGGCCCTTCTCGTCGGAGTGGCACTCATCATCATCGGGGCCACGCGCTCACAACGAGCTTCCGACCGCGGTGAGCAAGACGGGTCGGCGGAAACCCCGTTCGTGCGCCCGGCCGGACTGCCCGAAAAGTCGACGCCACGTTCGTGTCCGGTCCGCCTCGAAGGCCACCTGACTGAGCCGCTCAGTCGTTGGCTCTGGCTGGTCAAGTGGCTTCTTCTCGTCCCGCACGTGATCGTGCTCTTCTTCCTGTGGACCGCATTCGGGATACTCACGATCGTGGCGGGCGTTGCCATCGTGTTCACCGGTCGGTACCCGAGGTCACTGTTCGACTTCAACGTCGGAGTACTTCGCTGGACTTGGCGGGTGCAGTTCTATGGGCCCGGCGCATACGGCACCGACATTTACCCGCCGTTCACGCTCGCACCTATGGCTTACCCGGCAACCCTTGAGATCGACTATCCCGAGCGCCTCTCACGCGGGCTGGTGTTCGTGAAGTCCTGGCTCCTCGCCATCCCGCATCTCATCATCATCGCCATCTTCAGCGCCGGCTGGTCATGGAATCGCAACAGCAGCGATGGCTTCTGGCGGACCACACAGCTTGGCTATCCCGGGGGACTCATCGGCATCTGCGCCACGATCGGCGGCATCGTGCTGCTCATCCGCCGCGCGTATCCGAAGGGTCTGTTCGACTTCGTCATCGGCATGAATCGCTGGGTGTACCGAGTCGTTGCCTACGTCGCCTTGATGACTGACCAGTACCCGCCGTTTCACTTGGACGCTGGCCCAAGCGAACCTCTCGCGCCACAGCCATTGCCTCCGCAATCAGACCCTTCAATCAACGCATTGACGATCGACGAAAGCCAGCCGAACCTGGTGGGCGCGTCGGCGTGAAACCCACCAGCGCCCGAGCGTCGTGGATTGTTGGGTCATGCGGTGTCGGTGTGGCATTTCGCTTTTACCGGCGATGGCACCTGCAATGGGGAGCGACCGACGCCGAAGCGCACGGTCGATACGACGGCGACGAGCTCATCGAGCATCCATGGTTTGCTCCAACGAGAGCCGTCACCATCAACGCCCCGCCGGATCAGGTATGGCCGTGGATCGTCCAGATCGGGATGGGGCGGGCCGGGTTCTACTCCTACGACCTACTCGACAATCTCGGCCGTCCGAGCGCCACCGAGATCCTGCTGCAGTGGCAACATCCCGAGATCGGTGATCTTGCCGCGCCGATGTCACCGTTCACAAAATCCCCGACCGACGCAAACGCCTTTCGTGTAGTCGGGTTGGAAGTGAACCGGCGGCTCCTTTGGCAGCAAGAACTGTCAACCTGGGTATGGGTGCTTGAACCGATCGGGGAAGACCGAACGAGACTCGTCACCCGCATCCGCGCCCGCTACGACTGGTGCGACCCTCTCGCCATCATCTGGTTCCTCCTCATGGAACTCGGTGATTTCCCGATGATGCGCAAACAATTGCTTGGCATCAAGCAGCGAGCCGAATCCCACCCCAGAACGAGGACAACATGAGGGCGGCGATCTGCACGCGCTATGGGCCTCCCGAAGTGCTCGTGGTGAGGGAGGTCGATAGGCCCCAGCCCAGAGATGACGAGATCCTTGTTCGGGTCCACGCGTCGACGGTGAATTCGAGTGACTGGTTCATTCGAAGTGGCATCCCCAATGAGCCGTTCTTCCAGCGGCTGATGATGAAGCTCATGATCGGCGTGCGTCGCCCGCGCCGTCCAATTCTCGGCCTGATCGTGGCCGGCGAGGTCGTCGAGATCGGCGGAGCAGTGACGCGCTTTCACGTGGGTGATCGGATTTGGGCCTTCACCAAGTTCCGTCTCGGCGGCTACGGCGAATACACGTGCCTAAGTGACGAGAGCACGGTAGGTCTTGCCCCGACGGGTCTGTCGTTCGACGAGGTTGCGGCCATCACCTTTGGAGGACTACTTGCACTGCACTACCTCCGCAAGGCAGGAGTGAAGTCGGGCATGAGGGTGCTGCTTTATGGGGCATCGAGCGGAGTGGGGACGGCGGCGGTGCAAATCGCCAAACATCTCGGGGCCGAAGTGACTGCGGTGTGCGGACCGGACAACGCCGAGCTCGTGCGAAGCCTGGGTGCCGACCACGTGTTGGACTACACGAAGATGTCCACGCCTCCCGAAGGTGAGCGCTACGACCTGGTGCTGGACACCGTCGGTAACCGCAAGACCTCGGCCTTGCGGACATCCTGCGAGCGGGCGCTTCGTCCGGGCGGCCGGGTGCTCTCGGTCGACGATGGCACACCGCAACTGTTACCGAGCGACCTCGCCGAGCTCAAAGGTCTTGCGGAACGTGGTGTTCTCAAGCCGGTGATCGATCGTCGCTATCAGCTAGAGGACATTGTGGAAGCCCATCGCTACGTCGAGCATGAACACAAGAAAGGCAACGTCATCATCTCCATCATTCCTGAGGCAGCTGACCCTTCGTGTGGCGACGAGCGTGGCGAGATCGTGAGCAGTTCGTGGAAGCGCTGACCCCAGCGGTGTTCATCGGTCATGGCAGCCCGATGAACACCCTTGAGCACAACCGCTACACCGACGCGTGGCGGACCTTCGGCGAAACGATCGAGCGGCCCAGGGCGGCCCTCGTCATCTCCGCCCACTGGTACACCGACGCAACTGCGGTCACCGCCATGGCGAATCCGCACACTATCCACGACTTCTACGGCTTCCCCGACGAGCTGTTCAATTTCGAGTACCCCGCACCAGGAGCGCCCGACGTCGCGGAGCTCGTTGCGGAGGTCGTGAAGCCCCGGTGGGTCGGCCTTGACGTGGATAGCTGGGGCCTCGATCACGGAACGTGGTCGGTGCTTGCCCACATGTTTCCTGCCGCTGATGTCCCTGTGTTGCAGCTCTCGATCAACGCCCTTGAACCGCTTGAGGACCACCTCGACCTCGGCGCCCGACTCGCGTCGCTCCAGCGTCAAGGAGTGCTGATCGTCGGCAGCGGAAATGTCGTGCACAACCTGGGTCGCATCGATTGGGGCAACCCAACCGGTGGCGTTGAATGGGCCCACCGATTCGACGATGCCGCGCGTCGCCTCATGGTCGACGCCCCGGGAGACATCGCCAAGCTCGTGAAACATCCCGACTACGAGCGTGCCGTGCCGACGCCCGAGCATTTCATCCCACTCCTCTACGTCGCCGGTCTAGCCGCCGCAACGAACACCGCGCCACAGGTGATGATCGACGGTTACGCCTACGGGTCGCTCTCGATGACTTGCTTCACCGTCGGGGAACCGGCTCAGAGTCCGGCGAGAGCATCCTCGATGGTTTGATGCGTTCGTAGGACGGTGTCGAGCCCGCCGATCTCGACGAGGCGAGCCGCACGAGAGTCCCGCGGCATGACGAGATGTAGCGCGGCCGCCTGCTGGGCCAGTCGATGCAGCATGGTGAGCGCGGCGCTGTCGAGATAGGTCACTAGGGTCAGGTCGACAATGCAGGCGCGGGCCTGCTCTCCGGCGGCAACGATCGTGTCCCCGAGGTGCTTGGCGTTGGAGCTGTCGAGTTCGCCCGAGATTCGAGCAAGTACCGCGCCGTCTGTTGTGTCGATGGTCATTGTGGCGAGTTCTTCTATCTTCATCGTGAGCCCTCCGGGAGCACTAGTTCTTTGGTGAATCTGATGGTGGTGCCGTGGTCTGTCTCGTCGACCGTCATGTCGTCCATGAGTAGTCGGATGAGCGTGAGACCCCGCCCTCGCGCCTCACCACTGTCAACCGGGAGCTTCCATTTTCCGTGATCGGCTATTGAGAACGAGAAGCGGTTTGCGCGGTAGTCAGCGCGCATATCGATAGGCCGACCTTCGACATCATTGCCGTGTTCGACGGCGTTGGTCACTGCCTCGCAGACGGCCAACAAACAGTCATCGGAATCGTCCACGCAGAGTCCCGCTTTCGCCATCCACGCCCGAAGCTCGCCCCGCAGCGCGGCGAGGTGACCTGTGTCGGCCGGAAGCAGACGGCGGAAGGGGACCATGACCGGCTCGAAGCTGGCGCACAGCAGCGCGATGTCGTCGTTCTGATCCCCGCCGTTCAGCATTTCCGCAATCAGTGCCCGGGGCAGCTCTTGGATGGGCACGTTTGTCTGTTGGAAGGCGGAGCGCAGCCGCGCGATCCGCATGTCGATGTGCTCGGCCCGGCGCTCCGTCAGACCGTCGGTGTACAACAGGATGCTGACGTGACCATGAAAGGGGAGCACCTGCTCGGGTCGGTCGACGACAAGCCCGCCCAGCGGAATCGATCGGGCGGCGTCGAGACTTTCCGTCGACCCGTCGGCGTGCTTGAGCAGGGGCGCGGGATGACCCGCGAGCGAATAGCGCAGCTCGCCAGCGCGACGATCGACCAGCACGATCGCCATGCTCGCGAACTGGGTGCTGGCATCGGCCGAGGCCACTCGGTCGAGTTGGCGCAACAGTGCCGCCGGGGCGTCCTCGACCTGGGCGAGTGCTCGCGTGGCCGTGGCCAGCTTGCCCATGGCGGCGGCCGATTCGATCCCGTGCCCGACGACGTCGCCGACCACGAGTAGAAAGCGTTCCTCGGACAGTTCGATCACGTCGTACCAGTCACCACCAACGCTCAGTTCACGGGTGCCGGGGCTGTAGTGGGCGGCGAGCTCAACATCGGTGATCAGCTTCAGCCGCTTCGGGAGAAGGGTCGACTGCAGGGTGATGGCGATCGAGTGCTCGAGTTCGAACCGTGCGGCGCGCGTCAATGCGTTGGCGCAGAGCGCGGCAAACGATGCGAGTCGTACCCGCTGGCCGTCGTCGAACCGCTGGACCGCATCGAAGGAAAGGCCCAGCGCACCCAACGGTCGCCCGCCGGCATGGAGCGGAACCGCGACCCACGATCGCTGGGTGTCGTTGAACATCTCCAACGCACCGAGATCGAAGGCACCCGCCAGTTCAGCTCGGTCGTGAATAAAGAGGGATTCGCCGGTTCGCACCGCCTCAATAAGCGGTGTCCGGGCGCCGATGGGGCGCGTGAGCCACTCGCTATTGAGATAAGGCGACGCCTCACTGCCGCCCTGCACATCGACAGTCGTGCCGTCCTCCCCGATGAGCGCAAGTGAACCGGTCTGCGCGCCAAGGGCCGGCAGGGCATCAATGAAGGCAGCGAGAACGGCCACCTTCGTCGCCGCCGCAGTCAAACCGCCGATCGCCGCAGCAAGCTGCCGTGCCTTTTCGGCCTCACCGAGATCGTTTTCTCGCAGCCGGGCGCGCTCGAACGCCAGCGCCGCCTGCAGACCCATCGTGGACAGCAACGATCGATCCTGTGCGGAGAACTGGCGTGCGGTTCGGAAGACGGCGAACAGGACGGCAGATGCTTCACCGCCGATCGCCAACGGAAGGGCTACCCATGCCTGGTCACCGTCTCGTTGCACACGCTCGCGAAGATTCGGATACGCCGTGATCACCTCGTCTGGTGACTCGAGCACGATCATGACTCGCGTCGTCATCGCATCGGACACCGGCGAGGCCACCGAACGGGCATCTCGTTGAGGTTGAGCTGGCGTCCGTGCGTCGAGTCCCTGTTCGACGAGCACGGTGATCGTGTCGTCGACGGCCACCCATACGGAGGCCGCGTCGGCACCGAGCACGCGGATGCTTTCGTTGACGAGGGCCTCGGCAACGTCGACCCGCGACTCAGTGCCAGCCAGCACCATGGTGAATGTCTGAAGGTTTTCGGCGAGTCGACGTGCTTCGTACTCCAGCTCATACAGTCGGACGCGATCGAGGGCTCGGGCACAGAGCTCGGTTGCCGTTTCGAAGACGACAAGTTGGCCGTCATCTGACAAGTTTTCGCTCCGACAGCCAAAGACCATCGCCCCGATGATTCGGCCGTCGGAATCAATCAGTGGCAGGCACGCCGAGGCCTCCGTTCGCTCGACTTGCGTGGCGACACCCGCAACCTCCGGGTACCGTTCCGCCAAGTCGTCGGCGCTGAACACAAGCACGTTTTCACCTGTCCGGATGGCGTCGGTCGTCGGCGTGCGATCCTTGAGAGCGAATCGGATCGGCGGTCGAGACGCTCCTGGCTCGTCCGCCGTGGCGGCAACAAATGCGACCTGTCCGCCCCCGACATCGAGGAGGGCAATCTCGGCCGTGGTGGATCCAGCGGCAGTTGCCCCCTCTTTGGCCATGATGGTGGCGACGTCTCGTTGCGAGATGGCCCGCGACAACACGGTTGAAAGGTCGCGAAGCCAAACGTTTTGGGCAATCTGGAGCGACCGCCGGTCATCTGAGCGAAGACGGTCGACCGAGTCCGATTCGGTCGCGCCCCGATGGGCCCGCAGGGTCAAGAGTAGAGCCGTCGACAGCCCCAGGGACACGCCGATCAGTGCGATTAACAGCATCGGTTGAGATGCGCGCCACCAGGCACCGATGACGAGAGCCGCACCAACGGTTGGGTTTCCTACGTGGACGGCGATCAACGCTTCATTTCTGCTTCACCGACGCCCAGTACCCGGCCCCAGCAGCGACCAAACATTGAATCCTGGAGAAGTTCACCGAACTCCGACCGTCGCTGACGTGTTCGGACCCGCGTTTTCGAGGTCGCGCTGGCGCTATTCGGGTCGTGAGGGTTTTCGGCGTTCTCGCCAGCGGTGCACGAGGACGGCGACGACGACGAACAGCAGGAGGATGGCGCTCGTGAACGTTAGGTCCAATTCTTTTCGCACTCCGAACTCGCACTTGGATCGCTCCGAACGTATCGATCCGTACCGTTGGTGGCATGGAACGAAAAAGGGCTTGGATCACCGCCAGTGTCGTCGCCGTCACCTTCGCCACCTCCGCTCTGGCGGTAATGGCCAACACCGGTCTTCTCGCTATCTCACCGCGCGGACGCGATGTTGGACAGCTCACGCCGTCGGACATCATCATCACCTCGCTCCGGCGATCGACAACCACCAGCACGACACCGGTAGTGACTGTTCGGTACGAAGACGTGTACGTGACCGCGTCACCGTCCGATGCAACCCCGCAGCCGACCGAGGCCACAACGTCGTCCGTCGTGGCGTCGAGATCAGCGGGGCCGGTCGTGAAACGCCGAACGAAGCCGATACCCGCTGAGCATGACCTCGGCGAACACAACACCCCTAGCCAAGGATCAGACGATGACGACTGAACATCAAGCAAGACCGGTGGTCGCCCGAAAGCGTCGACGGCCGCACCCCGCCCGGAATGCAAGATTGATCAGCACCGGAGCGGCCGCGGGCTTGACCTTCGGCGTGGTTGCCGCGCTGGCCATCGGCGACGCCTCGGCCACGGTTCGGGCTGCTGCCGGCGTGGCGGTCGAGCACAACGCCGACGCGTTCGCTTCGGTGAACGCATCCCTGACCGCAACCGCCCCCGGGGTCACGGTGATCCGACGTATTCACTACCTTCCACCGGCCTCCACGGTGGCACCGCTTTCACCCGCCGCCACCGTGGCACCGCTTCCGTCAGCGGCAGCCGACGCCGTCGTGTTCTCGCCTCAACCCGCCGTTCGCGCCAGCGCGAAGTCGACGTCGTTGCCCCGGAAGCGATCCGTTGTCCGCAAGGCGGTTGTCAAACAACAAGCACCGACCCGACGCGCACGGCGCGCCACTCGCGCCAGCTGAAAATCGTGGTTTCGCAGATCTAGGGAGATGGCATGACTGAGGTTCTGACCTTTTCAGCCATGGGCACGACTGGGCATCTTGAGGTGTCTGGTCATCATGCGCGTCGCCTGGCCCGAACCGCAGTGGCCCAGATCGCCGATCTGGAACAACGGTGGTCGCGCTTCATTGCGTCGAGCGAGATCTCGCGTCTCAATGCGTCGGGGGGAATGCCGGTTTCGGTTTCACCGGGCACGCTCGACATCCTCGAGCTTGCCATCGCGGCATGGAAGGGCACCGACGCAAAGTTTTCGCCGTTTCTGCAGCCGGCGATGCTCGACATCGGCTACCGGCGATCGCTGTCGAGCGGCCCGGTTCTGACGCCGTCGGCCCGTTCGACCGTTCCGCACTATGCAGTAGTTGCGAACTCCCCGCTGCGCATCGATCGTGAGGCCGTCACGGCGACGCTTGATCGCGGTGCGGGTCTTGATCTCGGCGGAATTGCCAAAGGCTTCGCCGCTGATCTGGTGTTGGCCGGCCTGCTCTGTGGTGGTGTCGACGCGGCACTGGTCGACATTGGGGGCGACATGGCCTTCGGCTCCTCAGCGGGTGGTGAACGCACACCCGTATCGTGGGTCGTCCCGGTCGATGACCCGTTCGAGCCGGGGATCGTGATCGATCATCTGACCGCACTTCGAGGCGGCGTGGCGACGTCTTCGACCCTTCGTCGTCGATGGACGGCGGAGAACGGTGACGACGTGCACCATCTAGTCGATCCGTCCACTGGTTGGTCGTGCAAGACGGACGTTGCCGCCGTGACCGTGCTCGCCGATTCATGTGCGAATGCGGAGGTACTCACGAAGCAATTCGTCCTCCTCGGCGTCGATGCCGCCGTGGCCGCAGCCGAACTGCTCAGCGTCGACGCACTGATTGTGGGGTTTGACCGTGGTATTCGTCGGGTAGGGCAGTGGCAAGGAGGAGATGCATGAACACCCACTTCTGGTGGTACGTGGCGCGCGGTTCTGGTATTTCGTCGTGGTTCTTCGGTGGATTCTCCGTTTTGACGGGTCTTGTCCTTTCGTCGAAGGCCACACTGAAGCCACGTCCAAATTGGCAGCTAGATC
>JAYSTV010000229.1:0-8879 GCA_043719425.1 Acidimicrobiia bacterium
GGATCCGACCTCTTTCATGTCGTCGACTGTGATGACTTCGACGCCGCCATGGCTCAACTCGATGCGTCGGAGCTCAATGAACGATGGCAACGGCACATCAATACGATCGTCGACCACTTCGTCACCGGACCCAGCGGCATGGCTCTCGCCAGGGTCTGGACGCTGACTGAACAACTGGCCGATGGACCCGCGGACGGCTGAATCCGTCGGCTCGGGCCCTTCGGTCGGTAGGCTCACGCGCTGTTGCACGCCTTCGGGCGTCGAAAGGACAAAGGGGTTCCTATGAGCCAAGGGCGTCAAAACAGTGCGGAGTCGTCTTACGGTCGATCGGCCGGGCAGGCGGCGGTCCGGGGTCTGTTGTTGCTGCTCGGAGCCGTGGTTCTCGGACTGTTGCTCCTGCGGGGCGTGAACGACACCCCGAAGGGGGTGGTCGTTTCTTCGCCCACCACGGCATCGGACAGCACCGCGCAAACGGTCGACACCACGCCCCTCACCACCGACGCCTCGGGTAGCTCCGTCCCGGCCTCCACGCCGGCGGTCACTCGACGCGCACCGGCACTGGTCAACGTGCTCGTCGTGAACGGTTCGGGCAAGAACCGCGCGGCGTCGAAGGTGGCCGATTACCTCAAGGGCAGCCAGTACACGCTGCGTAAGTCGGTCGACGCCAACTCCGCCACGCTGAGCGGCGTCGTGTACTTCAACGCGGACTTCCAGAACGAGGCGTCGGATATCGCCACCCTGCTCGGCATCACCGGCTCCGTTGGCGCCATGCCGGTTCCGCCGCCGATCAAGACCGGTGTGGCCACGCCCGACCCCTACGACATCCTCGTCGTCGTCGATGCACCGATGGCCGACCGGTTCGCCGCCTCGGCCACGGGCAGCGGGGCCGCCCCAACAGCCACCGCCGGCCCGACTGTCGCGCCGGCCTGAGTTCTTCCGAACACAAGACGACGAGGGTGAGCGCGACCCCCAAGGTCGTCGTTGCCTGCTTCGACAAGTTTCGCCTCACCGCCAACGCCATCGACCTGTGTCGGGTCGCGGCCGATGTGGCCTGGGAACAACAGTGGGATTGCCGGTCGGTGCCCATGGCCGACGGCGGCGACGGGACCATGGAGGTACTCGCTGCACTTGGCGGACGTCGACGCACTAGCCGAGTCACCGGACCGCTCGGGGAACCGGTCGACGCAGTATGGCTCGAACGAGGGCGGACGGCCTTCATCGAAATGGCCCAGGCGTCGGGTCTGGCCCTGGTCGGCGGACCCGACGGCAATCGCCCGCTCGACGCGTCGACGATCGGGACCGGAGAGTTGGTGGCCCACGCGCTGGCGACCGGGGCCAAGCGCATCGTGGTGACCGTGGGCGGTTCGGCGACGACCGACGGCGGACTCGGCGCGCTGGCCGCAATGAGCCCACTCGCCCGGTTTCGCGGCGTCGAGCTGGTGGTTGCCTGCGATGTTGACACCGTGTTTGTCGACGCGGCACGTGACTTCGGCCCGCAAAAGGGGGCCAGCGCGGCCCAGGTCGGTTTGCTCGAACGTCGCCTGCGGCAGTTGGCCGATCGCTACCTCGACGAACGCGGCATCGATGTCCGCTCGGTGCCCGGAAGCGGCGCCGCCGGCGGATTGGCCGGAGCATTGGTCAGCCTCGGGGCCACGATCGTTTCGGGCTTCGACCTGATCGCCGACGAGGCCGGTCTTCGTGACGCCATGGATGGGGCCGCGCTCGTCGTGACCGGCGAGGGTCGCTGCGACGACGAGTCGTTCAACGGCAAGGTGGTGGGCGGGGTCTGCGGTCTGGCCCGCCAGGCCGGGGTCCCGGTGGCCATCATCGCCGGGGTCGTCGACGCCGAGTTCGTGGTGCCCGAGGAGTTCCGGTCGACGGTCACCGAGGTGATTTCCCTCACCGAGCGGGTGGGCCCGTCGCGAGCGTGGAACGAGCCTCTCGGTGTCCTTCGCGAGACCCTTGGCGTCCTGCTCGGCTGAGTTCCAGCCGGCTTCCATCGGAGGTCCCGACTGCGCGTGGCGATTGGCACTCAGGCCTCGCGTCTGCCAACCAAACAGCGGTGAGCGGCTACGCTTGGCACTCACAGGTCACGAGTGCCAACGCAGCGCAAGCAAGTGCCAGGCACCCGCCTCGAAGCATCCCGCAGCATCCCCCGAAACATCTTCACAAGGAGACGAACATGGCGAAAATGATCGCCTTCGACGAGACCGCCCGCCGCAGCCTGGAAAAAGGCATGCAGCAGCTCGTCGACGCCGTAAAGGTGACGCTCGGCCCGAAAGGCCGCAACGTCGTGCTGGAGAAGAAGTGGGGCGCGCCCACGATCACGAACGACGGCGTGTCCATCGCCAAGGAGATCGACCTCGAAGACCCCTACGAGCGCATTGGCGCCGAGCTGGTCAAAGAAGTCGCCAAGAAGACCGACGATGTTGCCGGAGACGGCACCACCACCGCCACCGTGCTGGCCGGGGCCATGGTCCGCGAGGGTCTGCGCAATGTCGCCGCCGGGGCCAACCCGATGAGCCTCAAGAAGGGCATCGAGGCCGCGGTCGCCGCCGCCATCGAAGCCATCAAGGAGATCAGCCAGTCGGTTGACGGCGATCCCGCCAAGATTGCTCAGGTCGCCTCGATCTCCGCCGCCGACACCGAGATCGGTGCCCTCATTTCCGAGGCGATCGACAAGGTCGGCAAAGACGGGGTCATCACCGTCGAAGAGAGCCAGACCTTCGGCATGCAGATGGACCTCGTCGAAGGTATGCGCTTCGACAAGGGCTACACCTCGCCGTACTTCGCCACCGACATGGAGCGCATGGAAGCGGTCCTCGAGGATCCGTTCATCCTGATCGTCAGCTCCAAGGTCTCGGCCGTTCGCGACTTGATCCCGGTGCTCGAGAAGGTCATGCAGACCGGCAAGCCGCTGCTCATTCTGTCCGAGGATGTCGAGGGCGAGGCTCTGGCCACACTCGTCGTGAACAAGATTCGCGGCACGTTCAAGTCCGTTGCCGTCAAGGCCCCGGGCTTCGGCGAGCGCCGTAAGGCCATGCTCCAAGACATTGCCATCCTCACCGGTGGACAGGTTGTTTCCGAGGAAGTCGGTCTCAAGCTCGAGAACGTCACCCTCGACCTGCTCGGCAAGGCCCGCAAGATCGTCATCACCAAAGATGAGACCACCATCGTCGAAGGCGCCGGTTCGCCCGACGACGTGAAGGGTCGCATTTCTCAGATCAAGGCCGAGATCGAGAACACCGATTCGGACTACGACCGGGAGAAGCTCCAGGAGCGATTGGCCAAGTTGTCCGGTGGCGTCGCCGTCATCAAGGTCGGAGCCGCCACTGAGGTCGAGCTCAAAGAGAAGAAGCACCGCATCGAAGACGCTGTGTCCACCACCAAGGCTGCCGTCGAAGAAGGCGTTGTCCCCGGCGGTGGCGTGGCCCTGCTTCGGGCCCAAAAGGCGATCCTCGCCGTGGCTGATTCGCTCACGGGCGACGAGGCCACTGGTGCGCGGATCGTGGCCAAGGCGGTCGAAGAGCCGATCAAGCAGATCGCCATCAACGCCGGCCTCGAAGGTGGCGTTGTCGTCGACAAGGTCCGTTCGATGAAGAAGCCGTCCGAAGGTCTTAATGCCGCCACCGGTGAATACGAGGACCTCGTGAAGGCTGGCGTTATCGATGCCGGCAAGGTCACCAGGTCGGCCCTACAGAACGCCGCGTCGATCGCTGCGCTCTTCCTCACCACGGAAGCCGTCATCGTCGACAAGCCGGAGAAGGAATCCGCCGCCCCGATGGGCGGAGGCATGGACGACTACTAGTCGCCCGGCCGGCTTCGGCCGGTTCTCTTTGCAGCTTTCTCGAACCGCCGTCTTCTCTCCCGAGAGGACGGCGGTTCTTTGTACTACGCGCGCATAGGACAGTCCGCCGCGCGTGGTCGCTTTTGCGGGACCATTTTCTATGGCCATTCGCGTGTTTGCCGTCGTCGGATTGTCGACCGTCGCCGTGCTGGCGGCGGCGCTCGTCCCTGTTTCTGTGGGCGCCGTTGGTGCGGGGCCGAAGGCACCATCGATCGTCTCGCCGGTTGTCGAACCGGTGGCTCGCGCCAAACCGAAGACGGCGTTGAAGACGAAGCCTGCGCTGGCGAAGCGCGTCGTCGCTACGAAGAAGAAGACGCCGACACGGACGCCTCCGCCAACGACCGTCTTCGTGGCGCCAACGTCGCTGGCGCCGCCGACCGCCGCGCCCACCACGACGCAGGTCACCACCATTGCACCGGCGCCGCCGACGACCGTGGGGGTCACTGCGCCGCCGGTGGTCATCGTGCCGTTCGACGTTGTGTCGGTGAACACCCGAGCCGATGTGGCCGCGGGATCGACGGCCACATTCTCCGTCGTGCTCGCGCAGCGAGGTGCGGCCAATCCAATCACCCTCAGCATCATCGGCCTCCCGTCGGGTATGTCGGCCTCGATCGGTCCGAACCCGGCCACCGGTCTCGCCACGGTTCGCATCGCCACGCCGACGAACGCCGTGCCGGCCGACTATCCGCTCCGTATCCTGGGTGTGTCGACCGGCGGCCAGGCTTGGGCCAACGTGACGCTCGGCGTGGGAACGTCGGTCACGACCACGACCCCGGTCACGACCACGACCCCGGTCACGACAACCATCGACACGTCGGCCCCGGCATCGTTTGGCTTTTCGATCCTGCCCGATGGCAAGACGCTCGTGACCGGCGGCCAAGTGCAATACGAGATCACGCCGATCTATGAAATCGGCACAAACGGTTCCATCGAGTTCTTCGTCTCCGGCTTGCCTGACGGGGTGTGGCACGGCTTCTCCGAAAAGGTGACCACGACGAAGACAACCCTGTGGTTGAGCTCCACGGTGGCGCTCAGAGCCGGCCGCTATACGTTCACCATCACCGGGGTCGCCAAGGGCGTCAAGAAGGCTGGCGAAGTGGTGTTGATCATCGGCTGACGAAGGTTTTTGGCACCCGTGCCGCTTCGGCGCGCGAACGTCAGTTCACGTACGGTGGGGGCCATGCCGCCGTCGTCTCGCTTCCGCCGATCTCTCGCCGTTGCCGTTGCCGTTGTCGTTGTCGTGTCGCTCGCAACGGTCGGTTTGGTGGTGTCACCGGTCGATGCCGTCACCAAGAAGCGACTGACGAAGCGCCCGGCGGCGACCGCATTCGTGCCCCTTCCGGCCACCACTGCGCCAGCCCCGCAGCCCCTTCCCCCGTCGACCGCAGCAGCGACCACGCCGCCGACCACTACTGCGCCGGCACCGATCGTCACGGTCAAGAGCGACTTCCCCAGGCGTCTTGCCGTGCCCGGCGGTAGTGCGGTGTTCGTACTCACGGTGTCGACCCGCTCGCCGGAGACAACGACGCTGAGCGTGAGCGGTCTCCCCGCCGGGGTGCGGGCCGTTCTCGCCGCCAACCCAATCAACAACACCACAACGATGACGCTCACCACCACAATGGGGATCACCCCCGGCGGCTACCAGTCGTTCCTCGTCACGGCGGTCGGCAGCAGCGCGTCGGCCAGGCTGCCCCTTGAGCTCGTGGTGGACAACACGGTCGTCTCGGCTACCACGTCGATCGTGCCCACCGTTCCGTTGGCGTTTGCCCCCACGTCGGAAGCGCTCCTCCCCGGGCCGATCACGGCGGGCGGCGGCAACTTCGTCGTGTACCGGGTCACCCTCAATCGACCGGCCACCGTCGGCGGCGCAGCGGCCGTGAGCTTTCCGACCTTGCCCGCCGGACTCGCCGGTGGTCTGTCGGAATCATCGGTGTCGGGACCGTCGTTCATCGTGAGCTTCTCGGCCTCCGCCGGCACCGCATCCGGCTTCTACAACCCGGTCGTGAGCGTGGTCCTCGGCGGCTACACCGTGCTCGTCTCCTTCCCCGTCAAAGTCTCGTAGCGCGCTCGTCGTGACCCTCACGCTCTGTCTTCTGCGCTGCGCTGCTCCGCTTCGCTTCACTGCTCGCAACACGATCGTTGTTGGTGAGGAAAGCGTGACATGAACCTCACGCTCACCGTCCCCGCCACGCTTTTCCCCGCTATCTCGTTCCTGTTGCTGTCCTATACAAACCGCTATCTGGCGTTGGCCAACCTGATTCGGAACTTGCTGGCGGAGTGGCGGACCACGAGCGACGAGCGTCTTGTGACCCAGATCGGCGTGTTGCGTCGACGGATCACGCTCATCAAGGCGATGCAGACGTTCGCCGTTCTTTCCATGCTGTGTGCGGTCGTGAGCATCTTGGCGCTCTGGGCCAAACAGGAACACGTGGGCGGCGCGCTGTTCGCGGCCGCGTGCGCAGGCTTGGCCGTGTCACTCATCGTGGCGCTCTTTGAGATCAATCTCTCGACTGATGCGCTGAACGTGCAGCTGGAGCAGATCGAATCACTCGAAGAGGAGCGCAGCGGGCGACGGAGATCGTCAGCGCGCTGATGATCTCCGTCGGCGGCGTCGGAACGCCGTGATCGGGGCGCCAATCAAGATCGTAAGTATGCCGATGAGTCCGGCTTCACTGGCGTGATGCGATGTGTCGACCCGGGCACGGGACGCCGACGGTGCGGGTAGCGAGACGTCGCGTTTGGTCGTGGCGAGCGACGTCGTCATGCCGATCGTGTTTGACGGCTCGAGGGTCTGGTCGAAGGTCCGTTGCCCCAGCGGAGCTGCGACGGTCGTGTCGGTGATGGTCGAAGTCACCGTGGCTTCGACCACGAGGGGTTCGGCGAACAATTCCGCCTGCGCGAACACGATCGGCTCGGCCACTGGATCGTCAGTCGAAGAAGCGAGGGGAACGGCATCGTCGGCGACGGAAGCCGTGGCCGAGCGCGCCAGCGTGAAGAACGTGGAGCGCAGTCCGAGCGCGGCGTCGAACTTCGGGCCGGGCACCACGAGCGTGCCGGCGCTGCCGGACACGGATACCTCGATGGCGCGACCCGACGGTCCGACTTTTGTCACGGTCACCTCCGAAGGCGTGCCCCCGTAGCCCACGCGTCGACCGAGTTCGGTCAGTGTGAGTGACACGACCCACGCTTTGAGATCGCCCGTCGGATAGGTGCCCGCCTGGAGGTACGGAAAGTCGCCGTTGCCTCCGAAGGCCTCCTTGGGTGTGGCGATGGTGCCGCCTCCGCTGGCTGAGTAGAAGGTCACGGCGAGCTTGCCCTTGCCGTAGGTGACAACCTTGCCGCGGGTGGCGGCCACGGCCTTGTCCATGGCGGCGTATTCGGCCTTGGCTCCCACGTAGACCTGACATCGCTGGGTCGGGCACACCTCGCCGGCCGAGGCCATCGTCCGGAAGGCGTAGGTGCGGGCGGCGATGGCTTGAGCTTCGAGTGCGGCCGCCGGCCAACGGGGGTCGGTCACTTCGGCCATGCCCCGGAGGTACTGCTCCACGTCGAGTTCGTTTACCACTCGGATGCCCTGCTGTGCCTTCAGCTCCAGCCGACCGCGGTAGGGCTTCCCGCTATAGATCAACGTTGTTCCGGCCGGGGTTTCGATGACGATCCGGTCCGACGCGGGTATCTGATTCGGCTCGGTTGTCGGGACAAGGTCGGTAGCGGGCGGCGTGTTCTCCGGCGCGGCCTCCTTCGGTGGTGGAACAGTGGACGGGGCGGCCGTCGCTTCGGGCACCGGCGCCGGTGGTGGCTCCACGCTGGGCGGCAACGACGGCGGAGTCTGTCCGAAGGTCGGTTGCCCCAGCGGAGCTGCGGGTGTTTCGACGGGCGGCGCTTCAGGGGTTTGCGTCCGGAAGGCAATCAGGTCCATAGCCAGCGCCGGAGCGGCGGAACTTCCAATGGTGGCGACCAACGTGGCCCCGTCGGGCCGGACGGTGACCGATCCACCCGGCTCCACGCGGCGCCCGGCGGCCGTTCCCCCACTCGGCAGGTCGACCCGGATCGTGCCGCCGCCCGCCAACGGCACCCGCACATCGCCACCACGAGAGCCGAGGCTGGTGCCCGGGTAGAACAAGCGCAGGATCTCGGCCGACGAGCGACCCTGGCGCCCCATCCAATATGCCCCGTCCTGGGCCATGCCCACCCCGTGGCCAAACCCCCGACCCGACACAATGACCCACGGTCCCGACCCACTCGTGGTGGTCGTGGTGGTCGTGGTGGTCGTCGTGGTCGTCGTGGTCGTCGTGGTCGTGGCAACCGTGGTGGTCGTTGCCTCGGCACGAGCGGGTCCGGCGTCGAGGACCGCGGCCGTCGCCATGCCCACCAGGCCTACCAACACACTCAAACGGCCCACCACCACACGCCAACGGCCCACCACGCCCATCATTCTCGCGCTCTCCGAGGACGCCGACGGTTGTCGTGGGGTCGCCCTAACGTGGCGGCATGACTGAACCACTGTCGCCCGGGGTTGGCTGGGGAGTACTCCATCTGTTTTGGAAGGTCACGCCGTCGACCGATGCCGAGGCCGCCACGTCGGCGGTGAAGTCGTCGATCGCCGACGACCATCAGGTGGTCACCTTTGCCACCCTTGGTCACAAGGCCGACATTGGCACCATGGCGGTGGGGCCCGACCTTTGGCGCCTTCGCCGTCTGCAGACCGAGTTGACGCGCGCCGGTTTGGAACTCGTTGATTCCTATGTGTCGTTTACTGAGGTCTCCGAATACGCGAAGGGAGCCCCCGACTCGATAACGCGTCCTCGTCTCTATCCGGGGACCATGCCGCCGAATGGTATGCGCGCGATCTGTTTCTACCCGATGTCGAAGCGACGCGGGGTTGGGACAACCGACGCCAATTGGTTCACGTTGCCGTTCGACGACCGGTCACGACTGATGCATGAGCACGGCGCGTCGGGCCGCACCTTCGCCGGTCGTATCAGTCAGTTCGTGACCGGCTCCACCGGCGTCGACGACTTTGAGTGGGGCG
>JAYSTV010000230.1:0-8876 GCA_043719425.1 Acidimicrobiia bacterium
ACAGAACAATGTGTGGCTCCACGTCGACGGCGCCTACGGTCTCGCGGCGATCGCTTCGCCGAGGGGACGGTCGAAGTTCCCTGGCCTGGATCGAGCCGACAGTTTCGGTGTCGACCCCCACAAGTGGCTCTTCGCTCCGTTCGACTGTGCCGCGCTCGTGTATCGCGATCCGGCGGTCGCGCACCGAACTCATGCCCAGCACGGCGCGTATCTCGATGAGATCGATCGCGATGAGTGGAACCCTTCGGACTACGCGTACCACCTGTCGCGTCGGGCTCGCGGTCTACCGCTGTGGTTCTCGTTGGCGACGTATGGAACCGACGCCTACGCAAGGGCGATCGACACGACGCTCGAGGTGACCGGTGCGTTGGCGGCCGCCATCGACGCGCACCCGTCATTCGAGCTCCTGGCTGATCCCGAACTGTCGATCGTGTTGTTCCGACGCCACGGATGGACCGCTGACGACTACCGAACATGGAGCGTGACGCGAGCTCGCGACGGCGTCGCCCTCATCGTGCCGACGACGTATCGCGGCGAGACGTGCATGCGCATCTGCATCGTGAACCCGCGCACCACAACCGAGATGGTCACGCCCCTCCTCGACGACATGGCCGCGTCGTTCGCGAACGAGGACTAGGGCTCGGCTACGCCGGAGAGCGCCAGTCGTCGCCGGGCATCATGCGGCGCATGAACTCGTCGAAGAGCGGAACGGTGAAGGCAGTGTCGCCGTGGTTCGGACTCCACACCATCCCCTTGCCGATCAGCGTGGCCCTCAGCGGGGCAAGCGTTCCGACTTTCCTGACCAACACATCGGCGATATCGCCCGAACGGTGGGGGCCGGGGCCGAGCTCAGCCATCGCTCGGAGGTAGCGCTTTTCCGACGGCGTGAGCCGATCGAAACGGACACGAAAGAAGCTCTCGTCGAGGCCAGCCACGGCGAGCGGTGACGCCGCATCGACGTCGCGACGTTGGATCGGTGACTGGGCCGCCACATCCCACGTTTGCTTCCCCCATTCCTGCAAGAAGTACGGGTATCCCTTCGTGACACGAACGATTTCCTCGACCGCGTCGTCGGCGATTCGCGTGGACTCGGCCAGCATTGGCTTGCGCACGGCGGACACCGCGGCATCGTGACCGAGAGCATCGATCTTCGGAAAATCAAACAGGCGTTCGGCATACGACTTCGCCCGACCCATTTGCCCCGGCAACTGCGGAAGGCCAGCACCGAAGAGGGCGATCGGGAGCGAGCGTTGCGCACACCGGTGCAAGGCCATGGTGAGCGAGGCGAGCTGGCCTTCGTCGACGTATTGCAATTCGTCGATGAAGAGCACGAGCGCAGACTCCGCCGCCTTGGCCGCTTCGCCCGCCGCTTCGAGCAGGGCAAGGAGATCTTGATCGAGATCGCCGTTGTCGGCCAAGCCGGGCTCAGGTTCGTAGTCGATGCCCACTTCGATGTCGCCGTACTTCACCTTCAACGACCGGGCGAAACCAGCCAGCGCGCGAAGCGCGTGCACGGCGACGTCTTTGGCTTTCGCTTGTCGACTCAGGCGCAGGAGCGCCAACCGCAACTGTGGGGCCAGAAGAGCCGGGAGTGAGCGGTTCTCGGGCGCTTCGATGCGAATCGTCACGACGCCGATTCCCTCGGCGACTTCGCGGATCCGGTCGAGCAGGACGGTCTTGCCTACCCCGCGCAGGCCGACGAGCAACATGCTCTTGCTCGGTCGGCCACGTCGCAATCGCTCCAGGGAAACTCGCGCCGTTTCCAGCAGCTCATCGCGGCCGGCCAGCTCCGGGGGTGGGGTACCGGCACCGGGGTTGAACGGGTTGGCGACGGCGTCCACATCGTCAGTATATGCAAAGGTTCGGAAAGTTACGGAAATTCTGTAACTTTCCTAACTTCTGCAGAAGTTCACCTTCGGGGTTAGTGGAACGGCAGGTAGGTGGCCAGTTCCCAATCGGTCACGGCCTCGTTGAAGCGTCGCCATTCGTCGCGCTTCACGGCCAAAAAGTTGGCGGTGAACGCCGCACCCAGAGCCTCGTGGAAGGGTGCGTCGGCCTCGAACGCGTCGAGCGCGGCCCCCAGGTTGGCGGGCGTGTGTCGATCCGTGCTCGCCGTCTCCAGGGCGTCGCCCTCCTCGATCGGCGGCGGGGTCAGTCCGGCGACAACGCCCAGCATGGCGGCGCGGAGCACGGCGGCGACGGCCAGGTACGGGTTGGCGGCACCATCGGCGAGGCGATGCTCGACCCGAGCACCCGCGCCCCGCACATGGGGGATGCGGACGGTGGCGCTGCGATGATCGAGTCCCCAGTTCGCCCAGTAGCCCGACAGCTGTCCCGGCTTGAGGCGCTTGTAGGCGTTCACCGTCGGTGCACACACCGCAGCCATCGCTTCGTGATGGTCAAGCAGGCCAGCGACCGCCTGTAGGGCGGTGTCACTCATGCCGTGCGTGCCGCTCGGGTCGTCGAACGCGTTGGCTCCGATCGTGCCGTCGGCCGCGATCGTACGCGCGCTGAGATTCACGTGGAGCCCGCTACCAGACTTGTTGGCGATCGGCTTGCCGATGAAGGTCAGGTGGTGGCCCATCTTTCGCGCCACCTCTTGGGCCATGGTGCGAAACACGAATGCGTCGTCGGCCGCCCGGAGTGCATCGGTGTAGCGCAGCGTGAGTTCGAACTGCGGAACGTCGTATTCGGAGTTCAACGATTCCAGCGGCAGGCCGCACCGATCGGCCATGTCGCAGGTCGCTTCCATGACTCCGGCCGGATCGACCATGGACCCCACGTTGTAGGTGAAGCCACCCGGAGCGGAAATCGGTCGGAACCCACCAGGAGCTGATGAATCGGGTTCCATCAGATACGCCTCGAATTCTATGCCCACATATGGTTCGAGACCGATCGCCCGCCAGGCCTCAATCGCGCGGCGAAGCATCGTGCGCGGCATCCACTCGACCATTTCGCCGTGCGACCAGAGGTCGGGAGTGACAACCCCGACCCCATCGTCCCAACCGACGCGCACGTCGTCGAGCGTGAACCGCGCCTCCATGTCGGGCATGCCTGCTTCGAACTGGGCGCCGGGAGTCTCGCCCGTCATGGTGAAGTCGTAGTGCTGGGCAATCAACGCAACGCAGTGGCCAGTGACGAAGGTCGGTCCTTCGCCCAGCGTCGTCACCGGCAGATACTTCGATCGAGGTAGCCCGAGCTGATCGGCAAAGAGCGGACGGATGCGGCGAAACGACATGGCGTGGTCCTTCGGAAGTGAGCGGATCAGGTCCAGGAAACAGCGATCGGCAGCTGCTTGATGCCGGCGATGAAGTTTGACCGGAGCCTCGGCTGAGGACCGTTGAACGATATCGACGAAAGGCGCGGCAGGAGTTCGTCGAGCAGCACTCGGATTTCAAGGCGAGCGAGGTGCGCGCCGAGGCAGAGATGCGGTGAGAGACGACCGAAGGCGCAGTGATCGTTTGGCGAGCGATGGATATCAAACGTGTACGGATCATCGAACTTGCGCTCGTCGTAGTCCGCACCCATGAACCACATCACCACCTTGTCGCCGCGCTTCATCGCGGAGCCATGCATCTCGATGTCACGAGTGGCCGTGCGACGAAAATGCATCGTGACCGTACCCCACCGCAGGATCTCTTCAACGGCCGAATCCATCAGCTTGGGATTCACCCCGATCGACTCTCGCAACTCGTCGAGTTGGCGTGGATGTTCGATCAGCGCCTTGAGTCCGGCCGTCATCGTGTAGCGGGTGGTGTCGTTGCCGGCCGCCACCAAAAGCGTGAAGAAGTTCTTGAACTCAAGATCGGTCAACGGTTCGCCCTGCGGAGGCGCACCGAGCAGGTCGGAGATCACATCATCGGTCGGCGCCTGTCGACGAATCCGAGCCTGCTCCTCCGCGTAGCGAAAGAGCTCGTAGCCCGCTGGAGAGCGAAAGGGCATGAGGCGGAACTCGTCGGTGTCGACCAGGCCGACGGGATAGTCGGTGAAGTCGGGGTCGGTGTTGCCGAGGAGCGCATCGCCTCGTTCAACGAGCCACGGCCCGTCGGCGTCGGGCACGCCGAGCAGCTTGCCGAGCATGCGCATCGGCAGCTCGCGGGCCATCTCGTGCACGAAGTCGAAGTGCGTGGTCGTTGCCATGCGGTCGACGACCTCTCGGGCGATCGCCCTGAGCGCGAGTTCGTAGGTCCAAACCTCACGTCGGTTGAACGGCTTGGACACGAGCCGACGAAACCTCGTGTGCTCCGGCGCGTCGGTCTCCATCATCGTGGAGCGCGCCGCCGATTCCTCTGCGTCCATATCTTCGATGCGAATACCCTGTGCGCAGCTGAACGTGTCGGGGTCACGGCTCACGGCAAGCACGTCGCCGTAGCGCGTCACCGACCAGAACCCACGACCGCCATCAGACTCTGGAGTCCAGTGCACCGGGTCGTGATCGCGGAGATGGCGCAGCGTCGCGTGGGGTACCCCGGCCAAGAACGTGTCGGGGTCGGAGAGGTCAGAGTCGATCGGACCGTTGGACACGTCGACATCGACATCGCGCGACGGTCCAGAACTGCGAACAGCAGGCGATGGACCGGACACAGAGCCAGTATCGTTTGGTACCGAACAATTCGCAACCGCTTGCTACTCTGACGCTATGGCCCGGCCTCTCATCGGCATCTCCGGAAGACGATGGATCGCCGCAAAGGTCGGTGGCTTCCCCGACAATTTCGCCGGGATCGGCATCGACCTTCACGTCGCCAGCTACCCCGATTGCGTTGCCCTCGCCGGTGGACTTCCGGTCGAATTGACCCGCTCCGCCGACATCGACGCTGTCGTGTCACGGATGGACGGCATCGTCCTCACCGGCGGCGCCGACCTCGATCCAACGGGATACGGCGCCGACTTTCATCCGGAGACCATCGGCGTTGAGCCCGAGCGCGATCGGTTCGAGATCGCCGTCTTCGAGGCCGCCCTTCGCCATCGTGTGCCGGTCCTCGCCGTGTGTCGCGGCCTGCAGGTGGTGAACGTGGCGCGCGGCGGCACGCTCGTCCAACACCTCGAGCCGGGCGTCGACGGTGTCACGCTCACGCACGCCGCCTGGAACCAACCGGCCCACGCACTCGTTCACCCGGTCGAAACGGCCAACGGTTCAGTGGCCGCCACCATCTACGGCCCGACCACGATGGTCAACTCGCTTCACCATCAGGCTGCCGGGCTGCTCGGCGCCGGGCTCGTGGCGACCGCATGGTCACCTGACGGCGTGGTCGAGTGTCTGGAGTTGGCTGGCTTCGACGTGTTCGCCGTGCAGTGGCATCCCGAACTCGTGACGGCACAACCAGACCCGTCGTTCGCCTGGCTCGTGAACTGTGCCTCGGCGCGACGAAGCCAGCCGAACTAGACCTCGAACCGTTGGATGGTTGGCGACGCGTTGGCTGGTTGGCGACGTCGTTTTGACGTCAACGTGTCGCCAACGGTCCAACGATTTGCTGCGCTTCAGCCCGGCGGAAAGATGGCCGCGAAGACGTCGACGGCGCCTTGGCGCACGGCGATGAGGGTGGCGTAGGCATCGCTCAGCCAGAAGGCCTCGATGGCGGCGTTGGAGGGGAAGCTCAACACCTCGAAGTACTCGCCCGGCACCAGGGGACCCGACGCCACCGTGCGGACGTTCGACGGACCCATCATCAAGATGCGCTCGCAACCGTTCGTCGACAGCAGCGCGCTGGCCTTGAGGCCGCGCAGGTATCCGCCGTAGACGTCGCGATTGCCGACGAACCCGTGGACCACGAGATACGCGAGCTCGCGCTCGTTGGCGGCAGCCGGAGCATCGTCGCCGAGGGCGTGGTGCCCGACCGCGATCCGCCCGGCAGCGACGAAGTCATTCATAGGTCCACGTAGTGATTCCACCACCGTGTTCGCGGCGTCGAGATCGGCCTCACGAAAGAGGCCCAGCGCGCGGTCCTGCGCGAAGACACCTTCCAGCACCCGAATCGGGCGGGGCCCGATGACCGATGGTGCGCCCACGTGATCGGCCACGGTGGCGAGGTCATCGGAGGTGGTATCGACCACAACAAACGCCGGACCCGACGACGGAGAAACCGGAACCGACGACGCACCTGGCGAGGAACTCATAGGAGGCCAAAGGTAATGGGCGACACGCCACTAAAGAGCCATCCAGTTGCGATCGATCGTGACCACGGCCACCGGCCGACGCAGGGCCCCGGCGACAAGGCGAACGGCGGGCACATCATCACCCTCGGGGATGACCAACAGGCAGTCAGTGTTGGCCGGAGCCGAGTCGACAAGGACCAATGCGGCGTCGAGGTCCACCCCGATGATGCACCCGACGGCCACGCCCGAACCATCAGCACGCGTACCAACTGCGACAGCGGGCGAAGCCAGCTTGAGCTTGGGCTCGACGGTCGACGAAATCGGGACGAGCGCCGCGCACCCAACGATCGATGGCTTCCGACAGATGATGTCGCGCATCCATCGTTCGCGCGACAGTTGGTTCGCCGGATGAAGTCCGCGATCAGGCGCCCGGTGGGTGAGCACGGCGGCCACGGCGTCGCGAAAGCCAACGGCAACATCGCCACCGGAACCAACGCCGTGCATCATCGATTGCGCCAGGCGATCATGACGCCCGACGCCAACCTCCAGCGATGGCACACCCTCCTCGTCGACCATCACCCGAGCAACCTCAAGGCCGAGCACTTCACCCCGCAACACGCCATGTTCGATCACGGCGTCGGCCCCGCACTCGACGATCGTGTCGGCCAAGAGCATCGCTACCGCGTCGGGCGACGGTGGAGCGACAAACGGCTCGGACTCCATCGCCCCGATCGCTCGACCGCTCACGACAAACAGCGACAGCGGCGAGGCGAGCAACTCGTTGCGGCGGGCCCCGTGTGGATCGGCGCGATCAGCCAGCACGTTGAGCGTGTTGAGACCGTGCCGAGCACGCCATACCACCGCACCACCGAGCCATCCGGCCGGCAGCGCGGGACCCGGGGCATGCCCGTCGGCCGGATCGGCATTCACGGTCACCTCGGCGACCAGCACCCACCCGACCCCGGTCGTGGCGGCCACGAACGCCGCCCCGGCCGGGAATGCGTGAGAAACGAGCGCGTCGACATCCACGTTCCAGTTCTCAACAATAAGCGCGCGTAACTTTGCTTGTAGGAGCGACGCGCGCTGCTGTGGCGACAGCGCCATTGGACAGCCGGGTTAGTTGCCCGGCTGCGGAGCCTTGGCGATCTCGAGCAGGAACTCGGAGTTCGTCTTGGTCGTCTTGATGCGATCCATCAGCAACTCGAGACCAGCAGCGCCCGAGCCACCTTCGGCCAGACCGTTGAGCACGCGCCGCAGCTTCCACACCACATCGAGCTCCGGCTTTTGGAACAGCAGCTCTTCGTGACGGGTCGACGATTCGTTCACATTGATGGCCGGATAGATCCGTTTCTCGGCGAGACGACGATCGAGACGGAGCTCCATGTTGCCGGTGCCCTTGAACTCTTCGAAGATCACCGTGTCCATGGTGGATCCGGTCTCGACGAGCGCGGTCGCGAGAATCGTGAGCGAGCCACCCTCTTCGATGTTGCGAGCAGCACCGAAGAACTTCTTCGGTGGATACAACGCACCGGTGTCGATACCGCCGGACATGATGCGACCGGTAGCCGGGGCGGCGAGGTTATACGCGCGAGCGAGACGGGTGATGCCGTCGAGAATGATGACAACGTCTTTGCCTTCCTCGACGAGGCGCTTGGCCCGATCGAGGGCAAGCTCAGCAACGATGGTGTGCTCGTCGGCCGGCTTGTCGAACGTTGACGCAATTACCTCACCCTGCACATGGCGGCGCATGTCGGTGACTTCTTCGGGACGCTCGTCGATGAGCAGCACCATGAGATGCACATCGGGGTTGTTCGTCTCGATCGACGACGCGATCTGCTTCATGATCGTGGTCTTGCCCGCCTTGGGCGGCGACACGATGAGGCCACGCTGACCCTTGCCGATCGGCGACACGAGGTCGATGATGCGGGCCACCATATTGCCGGGCTGGCCGGGCTGCTCCAAGCGGAGTTTCACATCGGGGAACAGCGGCGTGAGATCTTCGAACTTCGGGCGAAGCTTGGCCACGTCGGGGTGGTGTCCGTTGACCGTGTCGATGTCGACGATGGCCGGGAACTTTTCCTGTGGCATAGCCGGACGATGCGACCCGGCAATGAGGTCGCCCTTGCGCAGACCGAGCTGGCGGACCCGGTTGACCGGCACATAGACGTCGTTCGGACCGGGCAGGTAGCCATTGGCCCGGATGTAGCCGAAACCTTGATCGGCGAGGTCGAGCAGACCGGCGATCGGAATCAGCTCACCGGAGTACGACTCGCTGGCACGATCGGCGAACGCATCGGCCTGCGGCGTGACCTGACGGTCGCGGTCGCGACCCCGGCGGCGGCGCTTGCGGCCACTGCGGTCGGTGTCGAACCCGCCGTCGAACGTCGACGATGCCTGGGGACCACGATCGGGGCGGTCGGGGCGTGGACCGCGGTCCGGTCGGTCGGGACGCGGACCGCGATCGGGGCGGTCAGCCCGGTCCCCGCGGTCGTTGCGGTCGGGCCGCGGGCCGCGGTCCGGCCGGTCGGGACGGTCGTTGCGGAACCGGGGACGGCCGTCGGCGGCATCGCCGGCGGGACGCGAACTGCTCTCGGCACCATCGGCGAGCTCGGCCGGGCTGGGGACAACGACGTCGCCCTTCGGTGCGGCGGCAAAGGCCCACGAGGCCTCGTCGTCGTCGGAATACGGGGCGGAGGTCGACCCTTCCGCATCGGCGAACGGGTCGAACACGGCACCGGATGGGCGCGGTCCTCGACTCGGCTTGGGGCCGCGGCGGGGCCGGT
>JAYSTV010000024.1:0-1842 GCA_043719425.1 Acidimicrobiia bacterium
GTTCTCCGCCGTGGCGTTCAGAAACGGGGCCGAGAGGTCGGGTGGTCCCTGGTAGTGCGGGAAGAGCTGACGGCTGGTGAACAGCCATTGGCCGTCGAAGCAGGCGTAGGTGTCCTCGTAGTGAGCGAGCAGGATCCCAGGCGTGGCGTTGGAGCGCAGAAAGTGCTCACCGATGTACCACCGTGCGCTGGCTGTGCGACCGTCGTCGCTGACACTGACCGCCCCGTTGTAGACGTTTTGCACCACGGCGGTCATGCCCGTCATCGCCTTGTGCCACAGGGCCACGATCGCCTCGCGGCCAACCACGTCGCGATCCGCCGAGAGAATCCACCGGGCCTCCAAGGCCCAACAACTCCCCCATTGGTCCCCGTCGCGATGCACCACGGCATCGGCGTAGCGATGGACCAGTTCGGCAATGAGTTCTCTCGGCGTGTGCTCCACGGACGCTGATCGTAGAAGAGCGGCGCGTTAATTGATCAATCGATAGATTTCCCCGGATGACCATCCCATCGCAGTCGACGGACATCGGAAGCACCTGGCTGAATACCGTTCTCGAAGGCCACGCCGACGTGGGTCGGGTGGCCTCGGTCCGGGCGGAAAACATGGGCGAAGGGGTCGGCATTCTCGGCGAGGTGGCCCGTCTCCACCTGACCTACGAGCCAGGTCAGCGCGGTCCGGCGACGATGGTGGCCAAGTGCCAGTCCCTCTTCCCGGCCAACGTCTTCGTCAGCCAGCTCATGGGTTTCTACGTCCGTGAGGTCAATTTCTACAACGACTTGGCGCCATCTCTCGCGTTGCGAGTTCCGCGGTGCTTTCATGCGTCGTCCGATCCTGCCGGGGCCCCCTTCGTCATCCTCATGGAAGAGATCACGGGAGCTCGCATGATCGACCAGATCGCCGGCGCCACCTTGGAGGATTGCGAGCGCATCGTCGACATCGGGGCGGCGTTGCATGCGTCGTTCTGGGAAACCCCACAGCTCTACGCGCTCGACTGGCTCCCGCCGTGGAACAACCCGGCTTACAAGGGAGCCAAGGAATTGGTCGAAGCCAAGATCGGCGCATTCGACGAACGATGGTCCGACAAGCTCCCGAAGGATGCGTTGGCGTGGATGCATGACCTCACGCCCCGCTATCCCGAAATGCTCGATTGGTGGGTCGACCGGGGCAACGTCACCCTCGCCCATACGGACTTTCGGGCCGACAATTTCCTTTTCGGGGGCTCGGCCGGAGAAGGCGCAGTCACCATGCTCGACTTCCAGATCATGACCCGCCACGTGGGCGTGTGGGACGTGGCCAACTTCGTCGGCATGTCCGTGACCGCGGAGAATCGACGGGCGTGGCAGGACCAGCTCCTGCGTCGCTACCACGGCGCCCTCGTGGCGAGCGGCGTAACGGGGTACTCGTTCGAGCGTTGCGTCGAGGACTACCGCTACTGCGCCCTGCAGCAGGCGTGGGCCCAGATCGCCATCAGCGACGCCGACCCGGGCAACGAGCGCGGCCGGACGCTGCTCGACGCCATGATCACCCGATCGTTCGAGAGTGCCAGCGACAACGCCTCAGGCGAACTCCTCGAACAGTTGTAGCGCCCCAACTTGCTCCTTGTGCATGTCGTTGCTCCCACAGCAACGACGTGCACAACGAGGCGGCGGTCAGGCCCACGAGTTGGTCGTGGCACGCGGTTCCGTCGAATGACTGAGCGACACCGGAAACCACCCCTGCGCCAAGCCAGCCACGATGGTGTCAACGGTGGCGAGAGCGCGCTTGCGACCACCCGTCAGCATGTCGTTGAGATACATCGTGACAACGCCCTGCACGGCGGCGAAGAACGCTTCGGCATAGGCG
>JAYSTV010000231.1:0-3628 GCA_043719425.1 Acidimicrobiia bacterium
CCGACGCCCCGTTCTGCTACTCGTGCGGCAACGAGATGAACCGGGCCGGCAGCTGCTACGTCTGCTCGGCCTGCGGCGCCACCAGCGGCTGCAGCTGAGCTCTTGATGTGTCGACGGAGGCCGGAAGTCGGCCTTCGTCGACGTAGCGCACTCTTATGACGTCGATCCCGTGGCGTGAAGAAGCGCACGCACGAGCATTATTTTCGTACTTCACGAACGCGACGACGAAGTGTGTTGACCGTGGCGGCGGGCCAGTTCAGCAGCACGACTTCGATGCGGACCTTCCAGACGGCACCTCTGTGGCGGTCGAAGTCACGCGTTGGAACGACCCGGGGGGTGCAAGCTCGAGCGAGCGGCTTGTCACGCTGAACGGCACCTCTTCGTTTGGCTGGAGTGGTCTGAACCCGGCGCGGTGGCATCGACCGACGCTGCTCGACACGAGGCAATTCCGATGACGGCTCCGATCCTTCCCGGCTTCGTCGACGCCGTCTGGCTTGCGACGGCGTTCCAATCATCCAGGGTTTGGAGGTATTCCCGATCTGCTCACTGGGAGTGCCTTGGCGTATTTGCGTTGCCCGACACCTCCACTCAAGTCCGCGTCACCCCGGTCGAATCGTCACAATCGAACAGCGGTGCTTCGAATGCGCGCTGATCACGTTGGCCGGGTCTAGGTCCAGACTGCGGAAACAGGAAGTGCAGTGAGACGGTCGCCGAAGTGCAGTGAGACGGTCGCCGAAGTGAATGACGATGCCGTTGGCGAAGCGATCGCCGAGGCGGTCGCGAAGGTAGACGAGCCACCGGAAGTCTGATTCGTCGACATCACGCGCTGCTTTTATCTCAACTGCCGTGATTCGACCATCACGGTTCTCCAGAATCAGGTCAACTTCGCGTTGTTCGCGATCAAGAAAATGACCGAGTTGGACCCGCTGTGTTGACCATGCCTGTTGGCGAACGCTCCCATCGCCCTCGGGGCTCGGTCGACCGCAGCCTTGATGGCGAGGACCAACGGGTCGCCACCCCGCTGTTCGCGGAGCTGGCCCGATCTCGGACGGTGAGTTAACGGGTCAGCGTGTTGGGCGCCCAGGCCGGACGGTGCGCTTCGTACGATGTAATGGCGTCGGCCTGGCGCATGGTGAGGCCGATGTCGTCGAGGCCGTTCAGCAGGCGGTAGGCGGTGAAGTCGTCGAGCGGGAAGGTGGTCTCGAGACCGAGCTTCGGCGCCGACAACGAGCGACGCTCGACGTCGATGGTGATCTCCAGCGTCGGGTCGGCTTCAACCGCCCGCATCAGTTGCTCGCCGACCTCGGCGCTCACTTGCACCGGCAAGAGACCGACCTTGGTGGCGTTGTTGCGGAAGATGTCGCCGAAGCGCGGCGAGATGACGGCTTGGAACCCGTAGTCCTCCAACGCCCACACGGCATGCTCGCGTGACGATCCGGTTCCGAAGTTCGAACCGGCAATGAGGATGCGGGCCCCCGCAAACTGCTCCTGGTTGAGCACGAAGTCGCGGTCGTCGCGCCACTCCGCAAAGAGGCCCTTGCCGAAACCGGTCCGCTCGATGCGCTTCAGCCAATCCGATGGGATGATCTGGTCGGTGTCAACGTCGCTGCGATCGAGCGGAACGGCGGTGCCGGTAATGACGGAAACAGGATGCATCTCGTGTCCTTCGTGTTCGGTCGAGTTCTGGGTCAGCTGAGACTGTTGGGTCGGGAGAGTTGCATTGTTGGCACTGAGCTGACCCAGAACACTGAGCTGACCCAGTATCCGCAGTTAGCGGGGTGGAAGGTCGGCCGGGGTGGCGAGGTGGCCCGCCACCGCGGTCGCGGCGGCGACGGCGGGGGAGACGAGGTGGGTGCGAGAGCCGCGGCCCTGGCGGCCTTCGAAGTTGCGGTTGCTGGTCGAAGCCGATCGTTCTCCCGACGCAAGTTTGTCGGGGTTCATGCCGAGGCACATCGAGCAACCCGGCTCACGCCATTCGGCCCCGGCGGCGACGAAAATCTTGTCGAGTCCTTCGGCTTCGGCCTGCTCCTTGACTCGGTACGAACCCGGAACGATAAGCGCGCGTAGGTTCGCGCCAAGGTGGCGTCCGTCGAGAATTGCCGCCGCGGCGCGGAGGTCCTCGATCCGACTGTTCGTGCACGATCCGATGAAGACGGTATCGATGGCCACGCTGCGCAGTGGCATGCCCGGGGTCAGCGCCATGTACTCAAGAGCCCTTTCGACGGCGTTGCGCTCGACGGGATCCGTCACATCGTCGGGTGATGGCACCACCGCGCTGAGGGGAAGGGTCTGCCCCGGGTTGGTGCCCCAGCTCACGTGCGGTTCGAGCGTGGCGGCATCGATGATCACGGTCTTGTCGAACTCTGCGTCGTCGTCGGTCACGAGCGTGCGCCAGTCTGCAACGCCAGCATCCCAGTCGGCCCCCTTCGGTGCATAGTCGCGACCCTGAAGGTATGCGAACGTGGTTTCGTCGGGGGCGACGAGGCCAGCCTTGGCCCCACCCTCAATGGTCATGTTGCAGACGGTCATCCGTCCCTCCATGCTCAGCGCGCGTATGGCTGAGCCGCGGTACTCGATGATGTGTCCCATCCCTCCGCCGGTGCCGATCTTGGCGATGATCGCCAACACGATGTCCTTGGCGGTGACGCCCTCGGGAACGTCGCCCTCGACCACGACCTGCATCGTCTTTGGCTTGATCTGGGGGAGCGTCTGCGTGGCAAGGACATGCTCGACCTCACTCGTGCCGATGCCGAAGGCGAGAGCGCCGAACGCGCCGTGGGTCGATGTGTGGGAGTCGCCACACACGACCGTCATGCCGGGAAGGGTCAGGCCGAGCTCCGGGCCAATCACGTGCACGATGCCCTGATTGCGATGACCCATCGGAAAGATCGGGACACCGAACTCCTCGCAGTTTTTGGCCAAGGTGACCATCTGCGTCCGGCTGATCTCGTCGGTCACGAGCTCGGTGTTGTGCATGCCAAGGCCGGCGATGTCGGTCGGCACGTTGTGGTCCATGGTGGCCAGAGTGAGGTCGGGGCGACGAACCGGACGACCGGCGAGACGCAGACCGTCGAAGGCCTGCGGCGTCGTCACCTCGTGGATGAGGTGCAGGTCGATGAAAAGGAGGTCCGGCTCGCCCGCAGTCCGTCGGACGACGTGGCGCTCCCACACCTTTTCAATCAGCGTGCTTCCCATGTCGGGACCTCCGGGTCGTCTCACCATGTGAGATACGGTTCCTACGTGACGAGATCCAGTGTAACGACCGATGTGGGTGTGCTCGACAAGGCCGCCACTATTTTGGCTGCGGTGCAACAGCGTCCCCTCGCTCTCGCCGGACTAGTAGAGGCCACAGGGTTCCACCGAGCCACCGCCCATCGTCTCGCCACCGCGCTGGAGGTACACGGCCTCCTCCGACGAGACGCGATCGGCCGCTTCGTGCTCGGCTCGTGGTTGGTGGCGCTCGGTCGCACGGCCGGAGCTGGCTTGCCCCTGCGTGACGTCGCTCGGCCGGTACTTGAGGGGTTGGTCGCCGAGACCGGTGAGAGCGCGCAGCTCTACGTTGCTCAAGGCGGAAATCGCGTGTGTGTGGAATCGGTCGAGTCGCCCAACGGCCTGCGGACGATCGTCG
>JAYSTV010000232.1:0-3623 GCA_043719425.1 Acidimicrobiia bacterium
CGGCACAGCGCGAGAAGTTCCTCAACATCGCGACCGGCGACCGCGCTCCCTGGCACACGCACGGCACTCGCCAGACGGGCCCGCGCCGCGGCGTCGTCAAGCGCGTCAACGTCGACTTCGACCCCGCTCCCGGCGACGATGGCACCGAGACGCAACAAGGTGTCCCACTCGTGACGTTCATCGGCCTCGAGTTCGAACACGGCGTCGGACCAATTCGCCACCGATCGGACGGCGAATTGATAGAGCAGGTGGTCGTAGTGCGGACGGGTGAGTGAACGCGGCGCCGGAAGGAGCACATGGGCATGGCGCGTCGTCTCGTTGAGATACGAATCGACGGCGACATAGAACTCGAGCGAGGCCAGCGCGTTGTCGAGACGACGACCATCGGGTGTGGACAGCACCGGGTTACCGGCAACGGAGAACAGCGCGCGGATCTGTCCATCACCGGGTGTCTCGATTTCCTCGGCCAAGATCGATACGGGAAGTTCCGAACCCGCCTCGGCGGCACCGCGCACACGGCTCGTCCATCGACCGAGGGTGAATGCCTTCCCCTCACGCTTCGGTGCGTTGTCAGCTGGTGCGAGCTGCGTGGCCGTCGTGGCGAACATCGCTCCCCCGGCGCGGTCAAGGTTGCCGGTGACCACGTTCACAACATCGACCAGCCAACTGGTGAGCGTGCCGAATTCGTTGATACACGTGCCGATTCGACCGTAGACCGCGGCTGTCGGCGCGTTCGCGAGGTCGCGAGCCAACGCCACGATGTCATCGACCGCCAGACCAGTGATACGCGCGGCCCACGCTGGCGTGGTGTCACGAGTTGCCGCCCGCACCTCGTCGATGCCGAGTACTCGCCCTTCTGCGGCGCCGAGCATGGTGAGATCCTCGGCGAACAACACGTGCAGAACGGCCGCCAACAATGCGGCGTCGGTGCCGGGAATGATCGCCAGATGACGGTCGGCGTGTTCTGCCGTCTTCGTGCGACGCGGATCAACCACGACCACCGTGCCGCCACGCTTGCGAATCGCCTTGACCCGGCCGGGGAAATCCGGCGCGGTACACAGCGACCCGTTCGACTCCCAAGGATTGGCGCCGAGCATCACGAGGAAATCCGTGCGATCAAGATCGGGCACCGGAATGGTGGCCATCGTGCCGAACATCAACGCCGCCGAGATCTGCTTCGGCATCTGATCGACGGTTGAGGCCGAGAACACATTGGTGGTCTTCAGTCCGTTGATGATCGAGCGCAGATAGAGACTCGACGAAATGTTGTGTGCCGTCGGATTGCCGAAGTACACCGCAGTGGCTCGCGGATCGGGATTGGTCGACTGAAACTCGCGCCACCGGGCGTCGATCTCGACGAACGCCTCCTCCCACGTGACCTCGCGCCACTCTTGGCCGGTTCGAATCATCGGCCGCTGCACGCGGTCCGGATCGCGGTCAAGGTCTTTGATCGTCGAACCCTTCGGGCAGATGAAGCCCTTTGAGAACACGTCGGCCATGTCGCCCCGGATGCGCACGACGTCGCGACGTCGCGTGGTGATTTCGAGCCCGCACGTCGCTTCGCAGAGATGACAGGTACGAAAGTGGACCTGATCTGGTGCCGTTGTCGCTTCGACGGTCGAGGTTGCGGAAGGAGCCATGAGCCATCGTTGCCGCACCGCGAGGGCGGCGTCGAACCCGGTACCGTGACCAGTCATGCGCCGCGACCCTGAGATCTCCTGGTACCCCGTTCCCGACAGAGACGAACTTCCCGACGACGTCGCCAAACTCTTCGCCAAAGCAGAGTCCGTCCTCGGCTTCGTCCCCAACGTGTTCCAGGCCTTCTCGTATCGGGTTGATCATTTCCGTGCGTGGTTCTCGCACTTCAAGCAGCTGCACGTGCCGTCGGAAAACCTCAGCGCCGCCGATCGGGAAATGATCGCTGTGGTCGTCTCGATGGCCAATGGCTGTCTCTACTGCCTCGTGGCTCACGGCCAGGCACTGCGCGAAGCCCTCGGTGATCCGGTGCTCGCTGATCGGATCACGCTCGACTGGCGTCGGGCCGGACTCGACTCGCGGCGAACGGCAATCTGCGAGTACGCCGAGAAGATCACCCTTCGCCCGACCGAGACGACGACGGGCGACATCGATGGCCTGTTGCGTCTCGGACTTTCACTCGACGAAGCGTGGGATTGTGCGGAGATTTCGGCGATGTACAACTTCACCAATCGACTCGCCATGGCCACCGGCCAGATCCCGAACCGCGAGTATCACTCGCGAAATCGCTAATCGCGCTTAGAGACTGCTGGCCACGACCTCGGCCAACGCGGCGTCGACCGCCACCCGACCGAGTCGAGACGAACGCACACCGTTCAGTAAGAACGAGAACGTGACCGGGCGCCCCGATCCGGTCGTGGTCACTCCCGTGAGGGCCACCACGTTGTCGATCGAGCCCGACTTGGCGAACACCTTGCCTGCCGCTGGCGTGCCGCACGTGCGCGACTTGAGCGTGCCGTCGACACAGGTGATGGCCAGCGATCGTCGCAACGCATCGCCATGGGGCCCGGCGAGGGCCCGCTGCAGAAAGCGCACCTGAACGCGCGCTGATGATCGGTTGTTCGACGACAACCCGGAGCCGTCTTCTTGCACCTGCGGTCGGGTGACGGCGAGTTGATCGAAGTAGAAACCGATGGCCCGCACCCCATCGGCCGTTGAGCCCGTGGCCGTGCGGGCGCCCAGCTCTTTGGTCACCAGTTCGGCGGAGGTGTTATCCGATCGCTTCACGAAACTGGCCACGAGGTCAGCGACCGACGCCGACGTGACCGAGGCAATGACTCGTGATGATGCCGAAGCACTCCCACGAGTATCGGGACCGGAGACGGACACCCCCTTCGCTACGAGCGCGGCTCGGAAGCGAGCGAGGTTCGCCATAGCGGGATCAGCAATCGTGGCCGGATCATTGCGATGGTTTCCGTCGACGGCGAACGCACTCAGCCATCCCGACTCTCCGGGACTGAACTTTGCCTTCCACGACGCCACGCGGACGGTGCGGTCATAGCGACTGTCATCGAGCACGAGTGAACCATCGACCGAGGCCACGCCCGCGGCGCGGACCGACGCCGCCAGCGAGGACAACTGCGTGATGCCAAACGATGGATCGCCGGATGGCCGGATCACCAGATCGCCGCGCAACACGTTGGCGGCCACCGGCGCATTGGCGAGCACGTCGGTTTGGTAGTGCGCCTGTGGGCCGAGAAGGGCGAGAGCGGCGCCGGCGACGTAGAGCTTCTGCGTGGACGCCGGGACGAGGGCGGTATCGGCGTTGCGCTCATAGAGCGGTGCATCACCGTCGGCCGCCACGAGGACCCCGAGCGACGCCGCGCTCGACTTGGCGAGGGCCGCTTCGATACGCGCCCGGAGTTCGACCACGGTGGTCGCTGGTGGACGGACGGTCGTGACCGTTCCCCCCAAACGGGTCGCAGTCGGCGTGGTTGTCGGTGCGGTCGGTGCCGTGGAGGTTTCGGTCACGATCATGGTCGTCGGGATCGTCGTCGGCGGCGTCGTTGGGCCGGCGACCACAAATACCGTGGTCGTGGCCGCGCCCACGACGGGCACCGGGCCGGCCCCGACAACGATCGAGGTCG
>JAYSTV010000233.1:0-3616 GCA_043719425.1 Acidimicrobiia bacterium
CACACGGCGTACCCGCCGCGTTGCCTGGGCCGCCTAACCCCTCCCGGGTACGCTCATGCCCATGGACGTGACGGTGCTCCCGACCCTCACTGCAGACGACCGGGGGACCGTGCAGACTCTGCTTGACCGAGCTGCGGCCGCCGACGGGCATTACGCGCTGAGTGACGACGCCTGGATGGCCTTCGTCGACGGCACCGCCGACGACTTTGCTGCCGTGCTTGGCATGCAGACCGGCCACGACCATCTCGTCGGATACGGCCAGGTCACACGGGCCCCCGGCGACGGGAGTTGGACCATCCACACCGTGCTCGATCCGCACCATCGCTTCGGAGCCATCGACGACGCCTGCTCGCTGATCGCCGCTGCGCTCGACCACATCGATGCCCACGGGGGCGGGGACGTCCAGTACTGGGTGTCGCATCCGAGCCCGGCCCACGACGAGATGGCGGCCCGGTTCGGATTCACCCGGGGCCGCGACCTGCTGCAGATGCGCGTCGACCTACCGGTGGCCGAGCGTACCGACCTCGTCACCCGTCCATTCCGGGTCGGGATCGACGAGCAGGCGTGGGTTCGGGTCAACAACCGGGCATTTTCTTGGCATCCCGAGCAGAGCGGGTGGACCGTCGACGCAGTGCGACGTCGCGAGGCCGAATCGTGGTTCGATCCCGCTGGGTTCCTCGTGCACGAAATCGACGGTGCCATTGCCGGCTTTTGCTGGACGAAGGTCCATCGCGATCCCGTGCCGATGGGCGAGATCTACGTGATCGCCGTCGACCCCGACCACGGCGGACACGGTCTCGGCCGAGCGCTCACCATCGCCGGGCTGGCCTCGCTAAGTGCCAAGGGCGTCGGGCTCGGCATGCTCTTCGTCGATGCTGACAACCTGGGCGCCGTGAGGCTCTACGACAAACTCGGTTTCCGAGTGAATCACGTGAACCGGGCCTACCGGGCATACCGGGGTACGCAGCCCGCCTGAGGTTCATTTCGTTCGCCGACCCTGAATGGGCGGCGAACCCTCCGGTGAGACGAGCATCGGCCGATCGGGCGGGAACCGTCACGAAAGCGCGAAACCCTCAATGAGCCGCTCGAACCTGCCCCGCCGACTCGTCCTATTGAGCGCCATTGGCGTTGTCGGCGTGCTCATATGTCAAAGGTTCCCGCCTATACCGAAGCGGCGACATCGGCATCCACCTAGAAGGTTCGGCCGAGAACGCGACTCCACGGGCACGTCCAACCACGCGGGACTCTTCCCGTAGCGTTGCGGGGTGACGTTGATCGCAGTAGTGCTCGTGGCCTCCGCCGTGATGATTGCTCTTGCCTTCGTGAACCGCGACCGATGACCGAACCCGTCGCCGTTGAACTCGGCCGCATCCCCGTCCGCATACCTCGGGAGACGGCACCGCGGTTCCGCTTCGACCTCGGGCCTGATGACCTCGCCGCACTCCTTCCGGGCGAGCCGACGTATCGGACCCGCCAGATTTGGGAGGGCCTCTACGACCAGGGCCGCGAGATCGACGAACTGAGCAACGTCTCCAAGGCGCTGCGGGCACGGTTAGCGGGCGAGGCGACGATGGCGACGTCGCTCGAGATCGTCGACGAGTCCGCCGATGAAGGCGCCACGACCGTCAAGTGGCTCTGGCGACTGCACGGAGGAGCAGAGATCGAGACCGTGCTCATGCACTATGACGATCGCTCCACGGTATGTATTTCGTCACAGGCGGGCTGTGCGATGGCCTGCGGATTCTGCGCCACCGGGCAGGGCGGGTTCGAGCGACATCTGAGCGTGGGCGAGATCGTCGAACAGGTCGTACGAGCGCGTCGACGGGCCGCCGACGATGGGCGTCGTCTGTCCAACGTGGTCTTCATGGGAATGGGCGAACCTATGGCGAACTACACCGCCGTGTGGGGCGCCGTCGAACGACTCCATGGCGATCTTGGTCTGTCGGCGAGACACCTCACGATCTCGACCGTTGGTCTCGTCCCCGGTATTCGTCGACTGAGCGAAGAAGCGCTGCCGGTCAACCTCGCCGTGTCGCTGCACGCCGCCAACGACGCCCTCCGCAATGAGCTGGTGCCGATCAATCGCATCTATTCGCTCGGCGACCTGGCCGACGCTTGTTCGGACTACGTGGATGCCACCGGCCGTCGACTGTCGTTCGAATGGGCGCTCATCGCCGACACCAACGACCGCATGAGCGATGCTGCCGAATTGGCAACCTATGCCCAGGAACTACGCGCGCATGTGAATCTGATTCCGCTGAACCCCACGCCTGGCTATCCGACTGTCGGCACCACTCGGGCTGGGGTGGTTGCTTTTCGCAACGAGCTCGTCCGTCGAGGCGTGAACGCAACGATTCGCCAGAACCGGGGCACCGGCATCGACGCCGCGTGCGGCCAACTCCGCGCCTCGCATCGCAACGCGAACTGACCCGGTTGGGAACGCGACGACCGGGCCTCTACCGTTGTGGTCGTGACCAAGATCGCCTTCGATTCCATCGCCACCCACGTCGGGGAGCACCTCGGGTACTCCGCCTGGCACAACGTGACCCAGGAGCAGGTGAACCTGTTCGCCGATGCCACGGGCGACCATCAGTGGATCCACATCGACGTGGAACGGGCCAAGGCTGGCCCCTTCGGCGGACCCATCGCCCACGGCTACCTCACGCTCGCCCTCGCCCCGATCCTTCTTGGCCAGGTGCTGCAGGTCGAAGGGGTCAAAATGGGCGTCAACTACGGCACGAACAAGGTGCGGTTCCCATCTCCCGTGCCGGTGGGCTCGAACCTGCGTCTCGGCGGCAAGCTGGTCAGCGTGGAGGACGTGCCCGGCGGCAAGCAGGTCACCGTCGAAGCGACCTTCGAGGTCGAAGGCGCCACCAAGCCGAGCTGCGTGGCAGAGCTGGTCTTCCGCTACTTCGGCTGACCCCGGCCACGTCGGCCGAGCCTCCGGCCTGGTTCGGCTGAGCGCCGCGGTCCGTTGGATGGTTGGCGACACGATGCCGTCGAAACGACGTCGCCAACCACCCAACGTGTCGCCAACCATCCAACGCCGACGGCGGCCCACCAACTCGGCGGGCGGGTTAGCGGCCGTCGTTGACGGCGTCGCGGCTCACGTCGGCGAAGAAGCCCACGTAGCCGGGGTTCAGGCGAATAGCGTCCTGAGCTTTCTTGCCCGAACCAAGTTTCACGTTCTTGCCGGCGAGGACCACGTTCTGCATGTTCGACGGATCAATGCTGCGGGCGATCTGGGCGAGCACCAACATGTCGGTCGGTTTGAGATTGGTGTCCGCGTTTTCCTGCAACAGCTTGATCCACTTCACGAGACCGGGCGCGTCGCTCACTTCTTCACGAAGCTTGGCCAGGGTATAGAGCAACACCGAACCTTGGTTGTAGGACCGGGTGAAGTCGCCGTTGGCAACGCCTTTGCGGTTCCGGGAAAACGCCAACGCCGCTTGACCGTTCATGGCGAACCAACCTTTCGCGAAGGTGGCCCCGGAGCTGCTGTCGTTCATCGCTGGATCGACGAGCACGTTTACCCCGCCAATCCCGTCGGCCATCTTGACAAAGCCACTGAAACCGGTGATCACGTAGTTTTCGATCCCAAGATTTGACAGACGAT
>JAYSTV010000234.1:0-3614 GCA_043719425.1 Acidimicrobiia bacterium
GTGGTCGATGCCACGGCGCCGGAGCGGATCCTCGGCGATCTTTCGGTCGGACTCAAGTGGGGCGGCCGCAGCGCCTTCTTCGGATACACCTTCCATCCTGCGCATTGGGGGCGGGGCTACGCCACCGAGGCGGCCCTGGCGATCGTCCGCTTCCTGTTCGCAGACGCTGGGGTGAGCCGGGTTGAGTCGTCGCTGCACCCTGACAATTCAGCGTCGGCCAGGGTTCTCGAGGCGTGCGGGCTGATGTTCGAGGGCGTGACCCGCCAGTCGTTCTGGGTCGGAGACGAATGCTCGGACGACATGTTGTACGGCATGACCCGCGCCGATTGGGAGGACTGGTGCGACCGACTCCGACATCGACCCGAAAAAGTAGAACTGGTGCCGGTCACCGCCGACAACCGGCGTGCGGTTGGTGGCGTAGCTACCCACAAGTCCCAGGAGCGCTTCGTGTCATCCATGCTCGGCAACTTCCGGGACGCGCTGACGCCGCCGTCGCGGGATGGAGCGGCACTCGTGCCTTGGTATCGAGCGATCGAGGCCGACGGGAAGATCGTCGGGTTCTTGATGGCGTCCATGATGACCGAGACCCATCAGAACCCGTTTCTTTGGAGGTTCCTGGTCGACCGGTTGCACCAGCGGCGCGGGATCGGCACGGCCGCTCTCGACCATTTCGAACGCTGGTGTCGAGGTCAGGGGGCGACTGCCATCGAGGTGTCGTGGGTCGAGGGTCACGGTTCACCGGCAACCCTCTACAAGGCCCGCGGCTATGAGCCGTCCGGCAAGATCGAGGACGGCGAGGTCCACGCCGTCAAACAACTGTCCTGACTTCGCACGCCCGTTCAAAAGGAGCCTCGTATGCCTATTCCCAGACGCCCAACGACGATCGCCCCCTACATCGCTTCATCGATGGCGATGAGCAGCTTGGCGGTGGCCGCCTCTGATGCATTGGTCATCGGGGAACGAAGGTTCGGCGTGGCCAATTCGCCGACACGATGCAGGGCGCCCTTCCAGACGGCCGGGTTCGGCTCGGCCATCCCGGTAACGACCACGGGCAGAAGCGCTTCAGCAAGTGCTCGAGTGTATCGACGTCGAGCGCGCCGACAGCTTGCTTCAGGCCGGTCACGTTGTTCAGGCGTTCGGGGGCTTGAACTCATGGCCCTGGCGCAACAGATCCTCGAACTCAGTGCTCGTGTGGCCGAGCCCGCGGTTCGAACGTCGCAACGAGTGCTCGGCAGCGCCGGGATCACCGCTCGAATCACCGGTCGTATCGCCGACAATCAGACGCTGCTCGCGTTGGTTGCGGCCGGGCATGGTGCAACGATCGCCCCACAGCTGGTGATCGGTCGCGGACCCAACGCTTTCACCGTGGCCCGAGTCGACCTTGGCGTGACCCGGACGATCTACGGGGTGACCCGGGCGGCCGACACTGCCGCGTCGGAACCGGTACTCGACCAGCTCAGCCGATCAGCACGATCGGCGCTTCGCCGCTAGCGGTCGCCGCGGCCGTAGCGGACGGCTTTGCTAACAACGGAGCGAGCCCGCGTCTCGTCGGCGCCCGCGTCGATGAGCTCCTGCACCCGAGCGTCGAGCTCGGCTGCCAACGCTTCCTGCGCACCACCCTGGTTGTCGCCGAGGTGTACCGCGTTGCCGATCATCAAACAGAGAATCCCGATCGCGCCGAGCACGCCACCGGTCATGGCACCGGCGGCGTTGTCCCTAACCGAGAACACGATCATCGTGGCGATACTCGCCGCGCTCGTGAGTGCGATGATGCGACGAAGCCGACGGATGTTCACAGATAAGCGCGCCTATTACCGCGAGATCGGGCGGTACTTGATGCGATGCGGAGTGTCGGCGTCGGCGCCCAGTTCCTTGCGGCGGACCACTTCGTAGTCGGCAAAGTTTCCTTCGAACCAGCGCACCACAGAGTCACCTTCGAAGGCGAGCACGTGGGTGCAGACGCGGTCCAGGAACCAGCGATCGTGGCTGATGACGACGGCGCAACCAGGAAAGGCCAGCAGGGCGTCTTCGAGGGCACGCAACGTGTCGATATCGAGGTCGTTCGTCGGTTCGTCGAGAAGAAGAACATTGCCGCCGCTCTTCAGCAGCTTGGCCAACTGGACGCGGTTGCGCTCACCACCCGACAGCTGGCCGACCTTCTTCTGTTGATCCGAACCCTTGAGGTTGAAACTCGCACAGTAGGCGCGGCCGTTGATCTCGCGACCGTTGAACTTCATGAGGTCCATTCCACCGGTGATCTCTTCGTAGACCGTGTTGTCGGGGTTGAGGTCGGCGCGACTCTGATCGACGTAGGCGATCTTGACCGTGGGTCCGATAGTGAGCACACCGCTGTCAACGGGCTCCTGCCCGGTGATCATGCGAAAAAGCGTGGTCTTACCGGCGCCGTTGGCCCCGATGATCCCGACGATGCCGTTGCGCGGAAGGATGAAGTTGAGATCGTCGATGAGGAGCCGTTCGCCGAACGCCTTGTGGGCGTGGTCGGCCACGACAACGACATCGCCAAGACGCTCGGGCGTGGGGATGACGATCTCCAGCTTGGACTGTCGGCCGTCGCGGGACTGATGCTCGGACAGGAGCTCTTCGTATGCGGACAGACGAGCTTTGGACTTGGCCTGACGGGCGCGCGGCGACTGCTTGACCCACTCGAACTCTTCGGCGAGGGCGCGCTGACGAGCCGTCTCCGTCTTTTCCTCCTGGGCCAGGCGAGCACGCTTCTGCTCCAGCCAACCGGAGTAGTTGCCCTCATAGGGAATGCCGGCACCACGGTCGAGTTCAAGAATCCAACCGGCGACGTTGTCGAGGAAGTACCGATCGTGGGTAACGGCAACAACGGTGCCGGTGTACTCCTGCAGGAACCGCTCCAACCAGCCAACCGACTCCGCGTCGAGATGGTTGGTGGGTTCGTCGAGCAACAGAAGGTCGGGCTTGGACAGCAGCAGTCGACACAGCGCCACGCGACGGCGCTCGCCGCCGGACAGCGTGGACACGTCGGCATCGCTCGGCGGACAGCGCAGCGCGTCCATGGCGATTTCCAACTGACGATCGAGGTCCCACGCGTTGGCGGCGTCGATCTTGTCCTGCAGGTCGGCTTGCTCAGAGAGGAGCTTGTCGAAGTCGGCATCAGGCTCGCCCATGGCGTTGCAGACCTCGTTGTATCGGTCGACGAGGCCAGCCAGTTCACCGAGTCCTTGGCGCACGTTGCCGATCACGTCGGTCGTTTCGTCGAGCTCGGGTTCCTGGGCGAGGTAGCCAATGGTGAATCCGGGGGTGACCCGCATCTCACCCTGGTACTCGGTGTCGACCCCGGCGAGGATCTTGAGGAGCGACGACTTGCCGGACCCGTTGGAGCCGAGAATGCCGATCTTGGCGCCCGGATACATCGAGATGTTGATACCCCGCAGCACCTCCCGATCGGGTGGGTAGAACCGGCGGAGGTCACGCATGGTGACGATGAATCTGCTCTTGTCCATCACGGGGGCGGCCATACGGCCATCCAAGCTACTGGCCCAACCGTCTTGGGCCGATCGGGGCGTCGTGGGAAGCTGATTGGCGTGACGGAGCCCACGATGATCGCTGAGGCGGTTGCCGAACTG
>JAYSTV010000235.1:0-8825 GCA_043719425.1 Acidimicrobiia bacterium
TGAGGTCGCTCGCGCCGGAGGCGTCGCGGATTTCCAGCGCTTCCCTGATCCGGATCTCGGTATCGGCCGTGGGATGCACGATCATCGTGGGCACCTTGACGGACGGCATCGTGTCAGCGAGCTTGGCGTGTGAGGAAAGGGCCGACCACGTGGACAGCCAGCCGCGTGCGGTCATGGTGCGGGCGAGACCGCCGCGGCCGTAGTTCGCCTCGAATGGATCGGGAAAGGCGAACAACGATCCAAGCGGACGCTCGTCGGGCTCGATCGAGAGATCGAGATAGGCGGGGTCGGCCAGTGTGCGATACGTGACCATGTACTTGGTGAACACGCCACGACGCCGCAGTTCGCGCCACGCCGGATCGTTGCGGTCGAGCGCCATGCCGCGGGTGCGGGTGTCGTCGGCCTCGGCGATCGATGCCTTGGCCATGGCATCGATACGGGCGATTCGCTCGAGCTGTGCGACGCGATAGCGAGCGAGCCACGCGCGGTCGTATTCGACCGGGTTCGGCCACGGCTTCCACCCGTTGTCGGGGTTGTACATGTCGAGTTCGGGGATGGTCGAGAACGGGTCGCTTTCATCAGCCACCGATGGATCGATCACGTGGCCCATGAACACCCCTTCACCGGGGTGGGCGGCGATGGCGAGAAACCCGTCACCGCAGCCGTGTTCCTTCTGGGCGAGCGCCATGAGCGAGCCGCCGCCGGAGTTACCGAGCAGGACAACCTGCTCGTAGCCGCGGGCCCGCATCTCGTCGGCCGCCGCCTTCACATCGGTCACGCACGCTTCGTGCAGACAATCGGTGTCGTTGTTCTGATAACGGGTGCCGAAACCGAACGTGGCGTAACCGGCGGCGGCGAGCAGGGGACAGGCGTAGTGCACCGAAAAGTCACCGCGCGGATGGCTGAGAATGATCGCGGTCTTCTTCTCCTTCACACCGGCCGGGGCTCGCCAGAGCAACCCGCGCACCATGGCCCGATCAGGGGCGATGATGCGGACGGACTCGCGCGGAATGTCGACCCCCGGATCGTCCTCGGGCAACGGCCAGTACCCGAGCCCGAAGGGACGCTGTGAACCGAGATGTGGATCAGACGACATCTCACGAGTGTCGCAGGGTGCTGCCGCCAAATACGAGTCTGCGGTCGTTCGACCGAGGCGCTAGCGAACGAGCGCAACCCCGGCGAGGACGAGAACGACGCCGAGTACCTGTCGGATGTTGATCCGATCGCCCAGGAGGAACGTGCCGATCGCCAGCGTGAGCGTGGCCTCGAGCCCCAGGCCGATGATGACCGTGGTGGTCGTGGTCGCGATGGTGACGGCGCGGGTCAGAAAGACGGCGCCGGTCACGAAGGAAAGAACAACGACCAGGGTTGGGTACATGCGGGTGAGTCCCTCGGAAGGTTTCATGAACGCCACACCAATACTGAATGCGAGTGAGCCGCCAAAGATCAGGCCCACGAACCGTTCCTCCCGAGGGTCATCCAAGCCAGCATGCTGGCGTGGTAACCCTGAACCTGGTTCCTCTGTCTTCGATGGAATTGCATCGCGAGCCCTCGTTTTCCGTCAAGAAATAGGGTGCGCAGATCACGGCAGGGATTGTCATCGATGAAAACCCCATTCTTTAGGACGGCTCAGCCGTGGGCGGAGCGTGCCGGACTACACGAAGCGCGAGAGGTAGCGGTTGGTGGCTGTGTGATCAGGGTGCTCAAACGTGAGGTCGACCACGAGTTCGCGCACGGGGTCGTCGCCGTTTCGCGCGTGCGCACGCGCCGCGGGATGAGCCGGTGACGGAGCCACGAGGTCGATGGCGCCGATACGGGTGACGGTGTCGGCGCCGACGTCGCCCTGCCACACCCACACGTGTTCACCGCCGGGCCAGTGAATGCGCGCTCGCACGGTCGCGCCGCGCAGCACGTGGCGCACGTCGGAGACCACGTGCACATCGAGTCGGAACGCATCACCGACAGCGACGGCAGCCGGTGGTCGATCGCAGGTGACGATGACTGGCCGACAGGCGTCGGTTACTGCTTCATACGCGCGCTTTGGAGCGCGATCGTGGCCGAGGATCGCCCACGTGATGGCCGGATGGTCGAGTGCGTCGGCGAGGGAAAAGAGGCAGAAGCCACCGTTGGGTCGGTACTTGATGCGTCGGAATTCTTCGATGTGTCGACGAAGGACTTCGGCCTGATAGTCCTGGGTCGCCAACTGCCATGCCGCAAACGAGGCGTAGGCCGCGGGCGGCACGTGTCGATCGAAGAACGTCTTCTGCATCGAGTGCTTGCGCCCGAGTTCGTCCCAGTCCAAGTCGGGCCATGACTGCGGATCGCAGAACGCCGCATCAACGGGAACGGCTTGAGCTCCGAACTCACTCACGAAACGCATCACGCGAGGAACGATGCCGGCGGCGCGCGTGAGGTCGCGTTCGGCGCCGTGATACCAACCGAAGTAGAGGTGAGAGTCGGTGCCGCCCGAGAACGGGCCCGGCAGGATTCCCGAGTGGGCGTTCACGGGACGCGAACGGTCGGCCTTCGTCATCGCCCGGGCCAACGCCGTGTCGAGAATCGTCTTGTTCCACGTTGGCAGCATCTGCAGCGTGAGGTACTTGGTGATCATCTCGGCGGCCTTCTTCGGCCCGCCCAACGCGTCGGGTTCGATGTCGAGCGCGAGGGGTTCGTTGTGCGTGCACCACGTGATGATCGACGCGTGATGCCCGAGCACATCGATGGCGTCACGAGCCTGCTGCGTGGCCTGCTTCCGCACGGTGCGGGCGTATCCCCACTGCAAGGGCAGGTCCTGCCACAACAGCATGCCCAGTTCGTCGGCGGCGTCGTACATCGCCGGGTGCGTGATGTGAGCGTGCAGCCGAACGAGGTCAAGGCCCGCTTCCTTCGCGGCCTCCAGATCTCGTCGGAGCTCGGCGGGCGTGGCATCACCTATGGCCATGCGAGTTGGCCCGAGGTTGGCGCCCTTGATGTGCAGACGCTCGCCGTTGATCTCCCAAATCCAGTTCCGCATGCGGACCTGACGAAGCCCGATCCGAAAACGACGTTCGTCGGAGACCTCGTTACCAACGAGCGCCTCCACCAACGCATCGTTGAGATCCGGTGCCCCTAACGACCATGGCCACCACAGAACAGGCCGCTCGATGACCACATTCCACTCGACCCGGTTGTGGCCAACGGCAAGGGTCTGCGTGTGCTCGTACTGCGTCTCGCCAACTTGGGCCCGCATCACGACCGGCCCCGCGACGGCGGCGTCGACGAGCGCGCGGAAGGCCACTTCGGCCCGTTCGGTCGATGCGGACACACACACCGCCCGAAGACGTTGGATGCGAACGGGACCGCTCTCCTCAATGTGCACGGGCTGCCAGATACCACCGGGGTTCCATTCGGGATCGATGCAGTCCCAGTGTTGGAACACGCCCGTGAGATTGCGTTTCGATGTACGCGACCGCTGCGGCGCACATGTGACCTCAACGGCGAGGACATGATCAGCGTGCGTACGAAGAGCGTCGGTGATTTCGAACTCGTGAGGAGTGAAGTAGCCCTCGGTGTCTCCCACATAGGCCCCGTCGAGCCACACGTCGCTTTGGTAGAAGACCCCGTCGAACATGAGCCACGATCGTCGGCCTTCTGCTGGAGCCGACGCCGTGAAGCGATGCCGAGCCACGATGGCGCTGTCGTTCTCGGCGAACGCGGCCTCGGTCCGCCAGTGTCCGGGCACGGTGAGCGCGTCCCAGGCCGAGTCGTCGAATCCCGGCTCGGCGAACACCCGGCGCAACTCGTCGGTCGCCTGGGTTGCGGGCCAGCGTCCACCGAGATTCACGGCTGACCACGCTACCGGCGCGTGACCTCGCCCCCGGGGCGCTGGGAAATCCCAGCGCATCAGCCGTATCGTTCGTGCCATGTCCCAAGCCGCCATCGCTGCCCTGACCGCTGAGATCGACCGTGCCAAGGGGGTCTTCACATCGCTGAGCGAGTCCGACTGGCAGGCGGCGTCGGGGTGTAATGGCTGGCGGGTGCAGGACGTGGCCTGCCACATGGCATCGGTGTTCCACTCGATCGCTGATCCGTCGACGATCGAGGGCGGTGACTCACCCGACGTGGAAGCCAACGCCGAGGTCCCCGTGCAGGCGCGTCGTGAGTGGACGGTGGCCCAAGTACTGGCCGAGTACGACCAGTGGTCCGCCGCCGGGCTTGCCGCACTCACCGGACTCCAGGAGCCACCGATGCACGACATGGTCATTCCCCTCGCCAACCTGGGGTCCCACCCGATGCACCTGTTGGCCAACGCCATCGTGTTTGACCACTACTGCCATCTGCGTCACGACATCGGTGCCGCGGTCCCCGCGGCGGCGGCGCTTCCTCATGACGACGCCGCGCTGGCGGCGACCCTCGAGTGGATGCTCGCGGGTGTGCCGCAGATGTGCGGTGAGGCTCTGGCCGGTTGCGACACCGGATTGAATCTGGTGTTCGAGGGCCCGGCGGCTGGGAGTTGGGCACTGCGCCCCGGATCACCATGGACCTTGACTCCGGGCCGCGATCCTTCACTGGCGACAGCAACCTCAAGCGCGCATAGCTTTGTGTCCTGGGCCACGAAGCGAGCCGACTGGCGAGCCTCGGGAGTCACCGTTTCGGGACCGGCTTCGGCGGGTGTCGACGCCACCCTCGACGCGCTCAACGTGATCTAAGTGGGCAGGTCGCCGTACGATTGGGCATGACCGATCTCGCCGACGCCCCCCTCGCCCATGAGCGCAAGCTGCCGTGGCACCTTCGGGGCAATTTCGCCCCCGTCCCCGACCAGGTCACGCTCACCGACTTGACGGTGGAGGGGACGATTCCGGCGGCGCTTTCGGGCCTCTACGTACGCAACGGTGCCAATCCCCGCAGCGGAGAATCACCCCACTGGTTCTTCGGCGACGGCATGCTCCACGGCCTGGCCCTCGAAGGTGGTTCGGCCAAGTGGTATCGCAATCGTTACGTGAAGACCCCAAAGTGGGCCGGCGACGACATCGCGATGATGGACGAGAACTTCGTGATGGATCGCCTCGGCTCGGCCGCGAACACTCATGTGGTCCATCACGCCGGACGCATCCTGTGTCTCGAAGAGGGTCACTTCCCCTACGAGGTCGACAGCAAGCTCGAAACCATCGGTGCACATACCTTCGACGGTCGGCTCACCACGGCGATGACCGCGCACCCGAAGGTGTGCCCCGAGACCGGCGAGATGATGTTCTTCGGCTACGGCCAACTTCCGCCGTATCTCACATATCACCGGGTGACTGCGTCGGGAGAGCTCGTGCAGTCGACCGAGATCGAAGTTAGTGGGCCGACGATGATGCACGACTTCGTCACCACGCGGAACCACACGATCTTCATGGACCTTCCCGTCGTTTTCGATCTTGATCTTGCGCTCGCCGGCACGATGCCGTTCCGGTGGGACGACGACTACCGCGCCCGCCTCGGGGTGATGCCGCGTGATGGTTCGGCGGCCGAAGTTGCGTGGTTCGACATCGACCCGTGTTACGTCTTCCACCCGATGAACGCCTTCGAGCGCTCCACACCGACCGGCACGGAGATCGTGATCGACGTCGGCCGCTTCCGCACCATGTGGAAGGCGGGCTCCGATGAGTTCGACGAATACGCGAACCTGCATCGCTGGGAGCTCGGCCTCTCGACCGGTTCGGTGCGCGAGCGTCAGCTCGACGATCGCCCAGCCGAGTTCGCCCGCGTGGCCGACGATCGTGTTGGTCTGGAGAACCGGTACGGCTACATGGTGGCCACCCGCCCCGCCGACGGGTCGGGCCTCATCAGTACCGAGATGCTCAAGTACGACCTTTCCGCTGGCACATCGGAGGCCCACGACTACGGCAAGGGTCGGCGTCCGGGTGAAGGTGTGTTCGTGGCCGATCCGTCAAGGGAGGCGGGCGACGAAGACGGCGGCTGGGTGATGACCTACGTCTACGACGAATCGACCGACACGAGTGATCTCGTGATCATCGACGCGTCCGATTTCACCGCACCGCCCGTCGCCACGGTCAAGCTTCCCCGCCGCATCCCCTTCGGCTTCCACGGCAGCTGGATCCCGACCCCGTAACCTTGCCCGCGAGAGAGGTCGCCCGGAAGGATCTGGGCTATCCACCTCCGTTCAACGAACGGAGGTAACGGTCAGCGCGAAGGAGTCACATGGTTCGGGTTGGGTTCCTCGGCGCAGGCTTGATTGCCGGGTTTCATTCGAAGTTGATTCGCCGTTCGGGCAATGATGTCGAACGGGCCGGGGTCTATGACCCTGAATCCTCGCGGGCTGAGGTGTTCGCCGCCGCGTCGGGACACCGGGTTTGCTCCTCGGAGGACGAGGTCCTCGACTCATGTGACGCCGTGTACATCTGCTCGTGGACGGCGGAGCATCCGCGTCTGCTGGCCAAGGCTATGGACCGCAAGCTCGCCGTGTTCTGCGAGAAGCCGTTGGCGACTTCGTTGGCCGAGGCTTCGTCGATGACCGCAGCAGTGCTGGCGAGTGGCGTCACCAATCAGGTTGGTCTCGTGCTCCGCCGTTCGCCGGCGTATCTGTGGGCGCGGCACCTGATCGCTGACGCGTCGTCGGGACCCGTGATGGCCGCGGTGTTCCGAGACGATCAGTTCATCCCGATCCAGGGTCACTACTCGTCAACCTGGCGCGGCGACGTGGCCAAGGCCGGGGCGGGAACGTTGCTCGAACACTCGATCCACGACGTGGACATGCTCCACTACCTCGTCGGTGACATCGCCGCGATAAGCGCGCATAGGGCAAACTTCCACGGCCACACCGGCATCGAGGACGTGGTCACCGCGTCGATCGAGTTCGCGGCGGGTGCGCGAGGAACGCTCACCACGATCTGGCACGACAACCTCGCTCGTCCGTCGATGCGGCGGGTCGAAGTGTTCTGCGCCAATCGCTACGTGCACATAGAAGGTCATGACTGGACTGGTCCGGTCCACTGGACCGACTCTGACGGTTCGTCGCACTCACTCGTCGGTGACGCTCTCTTGGAAGCGGTGGCGCCACTCCGCGACGGCCCGGAGAATCCCGACGCCGCCTTCCTGCGTGCGGTTCTCGACGGCACCTCGGCCTGGCCGGACTTCTCCGTGGCGTTGGCTGCGCATCGCGTGGTCGATGCCGCGTATCGCTCGGCCGATGCCGGCGGTGATCGACAGCTGGTCACCGTGGCGTAGCTGCGCCGGCCGCCGGGGTTTCGGTTGTCAAGGAGCGGTTGAACGATCCGGTGCTTCTCAGGCGGCGAGTTCGGGGTGGGGTTCGGGTCGTCCGAGTTTGAGACAGATCTGGCGGAAGCCTTGCGCGGCTTCGAGGTTTGGGCGGTGGTAGGGGTAGGGGAGGGAAGGTTTCGCGGTCGATGGTCCAGGTGCCGTCGCGTTGTCGGGTCATGTCTTGGCCGGTTTCGTGTCGGTGTTTGTGGCAGCTGCATCGGCAAAGCAGGCGGAGGTCTTCGATGTTGGTGAGTCCGCCGCTGTCCCATTCGTCGATGTGGTCGGCGTCGCATCGGTACCAGGGTTGTTCGCAGCCGGCTTTGGTGCAGAAGCCGCCGTCACGGACCACGAGAGCGAGTTTTTGGAGGTGGGTGGCGAGTCTTCGGTCGCGTCCGAATTTCATGATCGCCCCGTTGGTCGCTTGGATCGCGGCGTACAGATCGGTCCGCGGATCATCAACAAGTTTCAGGGCGTCTTCGACGGGGATCGGTCCGACACCGGCGATGTTGGCTTCGAGCGTTTCGGCTTTCACGGTCACAATCAGCGCAGTCCGGGCTTGCCCGCCGAGGGCGGTGCCGTTCATGATCGCGGCGAAGGCGTCGGCGAGGCGTTGTTCGCGTGGTTCGTCGTCGTGGCCGCCGAGTGTTTCGGCGCGTTCGGGGTGGGCAGCGCGCCAGGCTGCGTCGCATGCGGTGTTGATTGACGCTTTGATTTGTTCACCGTCGAGCGGCGGGAGGATCACGCGTATGCCGATGCAGCCGGTGTCGGTTTTGAAGAACTTGAGTGATCGGGCTTTGTGTTGGCGCTCCTTCACACCCTTCGCGTCGCGTTCGATCAAGTGTTTCTGCACGGCACGACCGAACTCTTCGGGTGTCTGACTCGGAGCCAGTGCGAGCAGTTCGGCGGCTTCGTCGTTGTCTTTGACATTGCCGAGATGACGCAGATGTTCACCGGAAACGGACCCATGATGCCAATGCGTCAACGGCCCCGGGAACCCGTTCAACGATCTCGGAAACCTTCACGGCTTTCGCCGCTTCCGCGTTCGACATCCCGAAACCGCGAGCCAACACCGCGGTCGTGTCACGCCCAGTTTGGGTCTTCAATACCGTGACGAGAACTGCTTCGAGGGCGGCGGTCTCGCCAAGGAGCCGTCGAAGGTGCTGCAGGCCGATCTTTGCTGTTGATGGGTCCCATTGCACGACGGAGCTGCGAGGCACGCAGAGAGACGCCAGGGTCTCGATCTGATTCATCGCGCCGGTTTGCATATCAAGAGTATAGAACGTACGTTCGTGCTTATCAAGTAGTTCGTTCGTACATTTCGTAAGAATCCCCGCTCGCCGCCAGTCGGCTCACAACATTGCGGGCATGGACGCACCGGCACCGCGCATTGCTCCCGGCTGGCTGTTGGACGAGGTGGCCAGCGCCGGTCGTGAGAACCTCGATGCGGATCACGTTGCTCGGTACGACTCCAAGGAAGACGCCGGGGCGATGGACGAGGTCGCACGCCTTCGGGAGTTGGGGTTGACGTCGTCGTCGGTGGTTGTCGAGTTTGGTGTCGGCACCGGCCAGTTCACGTTGGCCGT
>JAYSTV010000236.1:0-3607 GCA_043719425.1 Acidimicrobiia bacterium
GACCGGTGTATAGATTGGGCGGTACTCGCGGAACCATGTGCCAAAGCTCTTCTCGAGACGCAACGAAAGCAAGGCGCGCAGACCAAAGAGCTTGATCCCAAACTCTTCGCCGGCCGCCATAATGCGATCGAAGAGGGCGATCTGATACTCCGGCGCCACCCACAGCTCGTAGCCGAGGTCTCCCGAGTATGTGAGACGCCCGACCATGGCCGGCACCATGCCGCACTCGATCTGGCGGAACGACATGAACGGGAACGCTTCGTTCGACACATCGGTGTCGGTGACCTTGGCCAGCACGTCACGAGCGTGAGGGCCAGCGATTGACAGTCCCGTGAGCGAGAGACCACGCACGACAAACGACACGCTGCCGTCGGCGGGCAGATGATGCAGGAACCAGCGCGAATGGTGGATCTCCGCCGGCATCGAACCGAACAGGAAGAAGTGATCGTCGGCGAGGCGAGCGACAGTGAACTCGCCTTCGATCCGACCTCGGTGATTCAGCAACGCCGTGAGGGCAACCTTGCCCACCTTCGGAAGTTTCTGGGTGATGAGCGACGACAGCCACGCTGCTGCGCCGGACCCGCGAATTTCGTATTTCGCGAAGTTCGACACTTCGGTGAGACCAACCGACTCACGGACGGCCCGACACTCGGCGCCGACCACGTCGAAGGCATTGGACCGCTTGAACGTGACGTCTTCAACCGGCGCCTTACCCGGCTCCTGGAACCACAAGGGGTACTCGAGGCCAAACGATGCGCCCCACACAGCGTTGGCGTCGTTTTGGCGGCCGAAGACCGGCGTCATGTGCAACGGACGAGCGGCCGGCAGCTCTTCGTTGGGGAACTGGATCCGGAAGCGGCGCTGATAGTTCTCCTTGGCCTTCTCGGCGGTGTAGCCGAGGGTCGCGTAGTCGCCGTAGCGGGCCACGTCCATGCCCCAAATGTCCATGCCCGGGTCGCCCTCGGTCATCCATGCCGCCAACGCCAGGCCCACGCCGCCGCCCTGCGATAGGCCGGCCATCACGCCACACGCCGTCCAGAAGTTCCGGAGACCGCGCACGGGACCAACGAGTGGGTTGCCATCGGGAGCGAAGGTGAACGGACCATTGATGACCCGCTTGATGCCAACCTCTTGAAGCTTCGGATAGTGCTCAAAGGCAATGCCAAGCGGCTTCTCCAGGCGGTCGAGATCAGGAGTGAGGAGCTGCGCCCCGAACTCCCAGGGGGTTGTCTTCGGCGACCAGGATTTGCAATCGAACTCGTAGCTACCCAGCAGCATCGAGTCGCCCTCTTGACGGAAGTACGACTCACCAGCGAAGTCGACCGACATCGGCAACTCCTTGCCGTGCTTCTCGCGGTATTCGACGATCTCGGGCATGTCGTCGGTGAGGAGGTACATGTGCTCGAAGGCAAGAACGGGAAGCTCAATACCAACCATGCGGCCGACTTCACGAGCCCACAGTCCACCGGCATTCACCACGTGCTCGGCGTGGATCGTGCCCTTGTTGGTGTTGACCGTCCACGTGCCGTCGGTGCGCGGTTCCAACGACTCAACCATCGTGTGTCGATAGACCTCGGCCCCAGCGTTACGCGCGCATATGGCATACGCATGGGTCACGCCGGAGGGATCCACGTGGCCTTCATCGGGATCGTAAAGACAGCCCATGAAATACTTGGGGTCAAGCAGGGGATGGATCTCGGCCGCTTCCTTGAGCGAGATCATTTCGAGATCCATGCCGAGATATCGGCCACGAGCTTGGGCCATTTTGAGCCAGTCGAGGCGCTCGGGGGTGTCGGCCAACATGATGCCGCCGGGAAGGTGAATCGAACAGTTCTGGCCGGACTCGGCCTCGATGGTCTTGTAGAGCTGCACGGTGTACTGCTGCAGTTTGGCCACATTGGGATCACCGTTGAGGGTGTGCATGCCACCGGCGGCATGCCACGTGGACCCGTGGGTGAGTTCTTTGCGCTCAAGCAGCACGACGTCGGTCCAACCGGCTTTGGTCAGGTGATACAGCACGCTGGCGCCGACCACACCACCGCCGATCACGACCACCCGGGCACTGGTGCGCATGCCCTCCTCGGACCGTCCGGCGAGATCGTGGAGAACTGGTGCTTCCTGAACAGGCATGGGGTTCAAATCTAGGACACGACGGACGACTGCACCGCAACGGCGACGGCGTCGGCCGCCATCGCTCGCACTGCGTCGATCGGCGCCTCGACCCAGTCCCCGTCGTCGACGGGCGGAACCGACACCACCACAAGCGCATCGCCGTCGCTGCGAAGGTGCGATGGCCAGATCGAGCGGGCGATGCCGTCGTGCCCGCTTTGCGCGACCAAATGGCAGCCGACTTTGTCGAGCCGAGCGTTGGTCACGATGATCCCGATGGTCGTGTTGGCCCGGTCCTCTCCGGGCGAAGGCGGAGTGCGAGAGGCCACGAACGCGGCCAGATCGTCGGCCGGTCGTGTAGTCCCTTCGACCACCACGTCGCCGATGGGGTTCACCACGACGAGCGCGCGTACGACCACCCGACCGACCTGAACAATCGAGGCACCGAGCCCACCGGGCAGTGGGTCGCCTCGCCACTTGGAACGCGTGGCCCCTGTGCCCGCTCCGATCGCGCCGACCCCGACGGCGGCGTCGATCGCCACCGCACTCGCGCACGCGACATAGCCATCGTTCGGTCCCGGCCGAGCCAACGGGTCGCCCACACCAAGATCGAAGATCACGGCACCGACGACGATGGGGACCCGAATCGTCCCCACGGGATACCCCCGTCCATGCTCCTCGCACCACCGCATCACGCCATCGGCCGCGCTCAGGCCGAACGCGGAGCCTCCGGTAAGAAGCACTGCGTCGACGTGGGTGACGGTACGTGAGGGATCCAGGAGCTCGAACTCTCTCGTTCCCGGCGCCCCGCCCCGCACTTCACCCGACGCCACGCAACCTTCGGGAAGAAGGATGACCGTGCAGCCCGTGCGACCGACGGGATCGGTCCAATGGCCGACGAGGACGCCTTCCATTTCGGGCAGTGCTCAGTAGTCCGTGGGGACGCCGCCTTCAGCGCGGCGGCGTTCAACAAACGCCGACAACTCTTCGCGACGCGCGTCGTCGAGCGTGGTTGGCATCTCGTAGGCGTTCAGCATGTTCTTCCACATGGCGTTGGCCCGGTCATAGGTGGTCGGCGACCCGGCTTCCTCCCACGTCTCCCAGTTCCGCCAGTCGCTGAGCATCGGGTGATGGAACGCCGTGCGGAATCGGTCCTGGGTGTGTTGTGTCCCGAAGAAGTGGCCGCCGGGTCCCACATCGGCGATGGCTTCGAGGCCCAGCTCGGCGGTGTTTACCACCGGCGGTTCGAGGAACGCTTCGAGCATGCCGAGGAGGTCGGCGTCGAGCATCATCTTCTCATAACTGGCATGGAGGCCGCCTTCCATCCATCCAGCTCCGTGCATTAGGAAGTTCGCCCCGCCCATGAGCGCACCCCACAGTGAAAACACGGATTCATATGCGGACTGAGCATCGAGCGCATTTGCCGCGCACACGTTGGAGGACCGATACGGCACGTTGTACCGACGGGCGAGCTGGCCGCCGATCATGGCCGCCTTCA
>JAYSTV010000237.1:0-3596 GCA_043719425.1 Acidimicrobiia bacterium
GTCACTCCCGAGGGAAGGCCGCTCACCCCGACCGATACGACGCCGTTGAAGCCACCGAACGATTCCAGCGTGAGGAACGTGGTTGTTCCACTTCCCCGAGTGATGCCGAAGTCCGACGGGGATGCCTTCATGGTGAAGCCGACCGGGTTATTCACCACCAGCTGCAGGTTGGCGGTTTGCGTGAAGCCGCCCGAGCGACCGGTCACCACGATGTTGTAGATGCCCGGCGGGGTCACCGAGGTCGTGATCACCGAGAACGTGATGTTCTTGTTCGACACGGTCGACGACAAAGCTGTCGTTGCTCCGGTCGGGACGCCAGCGACAGTGAAGGCCACCGTGGGGGTGACCGTGCCCGTCTTGCGAATCTCGATGGTTGATGTGGCCTTGCCGGGCGAATTGAGCGTCAAGATGGCGGGGGTGGGCACGAGGGCAAAGTCGCTGATCGCGGTCACGTTGAGGGCCAACGTGCCGCTGCGAACGGTCGTCCCAGCGGTGGCGGTGACGAAGATTGCGTAACGTCCGCTGGCGGTACCGACACCCGGGGTGAGGTAGAGGTTGGTGCTCGCCAACGTTGGGTTCGGCGAGAAGTTCGCCGTCGCCCCCACGGGTAGGCCGCTCAGGGCAAACGACACCGGACCGGTGTAGCCCGCCGAGCGGTCGACGGACAGCCCGTAGACCGCCGTTTGGTTCGTGGCGACGGTGAGATCGGGATTATCGAGACGCAATCCAAAGTTGGGGGGGACGTTCGTGACTGGCGGCGAGGTGACCGGCGGAGCGGTCACCGGCGGCTGGGTCGGCTGGGGAACACCATTGACGACCAGCCGGAACAGCGCGGTGCGCTCGCGACTGCTGGTCACGCCGAAGAGGCGGTAGACACCGTTGGAGGTTGGTGCGTTGGCCGGAACGAGCAGATCCATGCGGTACCGGTTGGTGCCGATTCGGGCGACCTGCACATCGATGTAGTCCGGTACCCCGTCGACATCCCAGCGCAGGCTGGGCGCATACCCCGCCGTGGCGCGGACCGTCACCGGGAAACTGGCGACGGTTCCGGCGTTGACCGAAACCGCATCGGGGAAAATGCCGACCGAGAAATCGGTCTTGGTGGCGACCCGACGACGGGCTTCGGCCGTCGGGGCGAGTGCGGACGCCGTGATCGCCGCGAGCCCGACGACGGCGAGCAGTCGTGTCCATCGATGGCGGGGCGAGGTTTGGCGAGTGTTCATGGTGGCGGTGGTTAGGTGCGACATTTGGGACTCCTCAGTGCAGGAATGCTTCGACCACGATGCTGAACCGCCGGTGTGAAGGGCGAGTTACGGAGTGGCCAGGAGGGTGCGAATCGGTATTCGGACCTGATCATCTCCCGAACTACGCCGCACATCACGGATAGGGTCGGGCCTTGATGCGTTTCGCCGCCCTGCTGGCCACTCCCGGCGTGGAGGAACACAGCGTCCTCCGATCGACGTTCGGGTTCATGGCCTTCCACGGCGGCAACCTCGAACGGGGTACCGACGACATCGCCGCCGAGGCGGCCGTCCGATCCGGGGCGTCGTTCTACGCTGTGGTGCAGCCCACGCCGATGCGCGAGCACCTGCCGTCCACTGCCGTCCGGGCCAGTGAGTCGGAAAAGCTGCACTCGTTCCTGGCCCATGTCGACGTTGTCGTTGCGGTCCACGGCTACGGACGAGAGGGCCTCTGGACGTCAATGCTGCTCGGCGGGTCCAATCGAGAACTCGCCGGTCACTTGGCTGGACGCCTTCGGGCCGAACTCCCCGAGTTTGCCGCCCTCGACCAGGTCGACGAGATTCCCTCGGAACTGCGCGGCATGCATCCCGACAACCCGGTGAATCAGGCCCGGGGCGGTGGTGTCCAGATTGAGCTTCCGCCCCGAGTGCGCGGCCTCACGCCCCATGCTGCGTCGTTTGACCGTATCGACGGGCGCATTCCGTGGACCGAGGCACTCATTGTGGCGTTGGCCGAGACCGCGCAACACTGGGTGGCAACGAACCATCCGGGCGAACCCAGCCCTCACCCGGCTCGTAGCGTCGGATAATCCGGGCCGGACTCCCGGCCACCACGCATCGGTCGGGAACGTCGCGCGTCACCACCGAGCCGGCGGCCACGGTGACGTGTTCGCCCAAGGTCACTCCCGGCAGGATCACTGCGCCGTGGCCCAGCCATGAGCCGTTGCCGATCCGCACGGGTTGCTCGGGCATCGACTGACCACCGATTGGTTGGGTCACGTCCTCGTAGGCATGATTCTGGTCAGTGATGTAGCAGTTGTGCCCCGTCCACACGTCGTCACCGATATCGACACTCCAGTGGGCGACGATGGCCGTGCCCTTGTTAATCACGCACCGGTCACCGATCCGGATCACTGATTCCGACATCATCTCCTGACCGGGCACGATCCCGACCGACAGGGTGATACCCGGTCCGATGTAGGTATCGGCACCGACTCGCATGTACGCCTCGCCGTAGAGCGTGTTCCACGGGAAGGCAAGAAACGACCCTCGGCCGAACGTCCCGAACGCCCTCCCCCGGCTCGACGTGGGACCGACCGCACCCCAGAGGCACATCCGTTCCCAGGCGAGGTGAACGGCGCGCGTGCGCATGTCGGCGAAACGGACGCGCGCCGAGGTCGAGATGTGGGGACGCGGCACGCGGGCGACTGTATCCGCCGACATCCCCTGATGCGGTTTGCCCCGCTGCACACGCGAGACTTGCCGACACCATGTCTGTCTCCGCCAGTCCGACCGCCTCGACCCGTTCTGGCCCGGTGGCCGGAGTTCTCTATCCGGCCGATGAGGCACACCGCCGAGACGTGGTCCAGTTCTCGGGCATTCCGTTCGCCGCACCAATCTCGGGTGCCGCCAGGTTCCGGGCTCCGTCGTTGGAGACAGCCTGGACGGAGGTGCGCGACGCCACGTCGTTTGGCGACATCGTCCCCCAAATCACGTCGGCCCTGTCGAAGTTGATGGGCGCCAAAGCGCCGATCACGGGCGACGACTGCCTCAATCTCAACGTTTGGACGCCCGGCACCGAATCCTCGGGGCGGCCGGTGATGGTGTGGATCCACGGTGGCGCCTACGTCACCGGTTCGGGTTCCACTCCCTGGTACAACGGCCGACGCTTCGCCGCCAATCACGACGTGGTGGTCGTCACTCTCAACTACCGCCTCGGTCCCCTCGGCTATCTCGACGTGAGTCGGATTGCTCCGGAGGCGAGCGATCTGGCCACCCCGAACTGCGGGTTGCTTGATCAGGTGGCGGGGTTGCGTTGGGTGCAGGAATGCATCGTCGCCTTTGGCGGTGACCCGACCAATGTGACCGTCTTCGGCGAGTCGGCCGGGGCGTTCAGCATTGGCGCCCTGCTCGGTTGTCCCGAGGCCGAAGGATTGTTTCGGCGCGCCATTTTCCAGTCGGGGGCAGCCGCGCACATTTCGTCGACGGAGCACGCCGACCAGGTGGCCAGCAGGTTCCTGGCCGCGCTCGGCCTCGGAGTCGATCGAACCGGCGTGGCCGCTCTGGGCGACGTGGACATCGAGACCCTCCTCGCCGCCTCGCAGGCGATCGATCAGGACAACGACGGCGCCTCCA
>JAYSTV010000238.1:0-3591 GCA_043719425.1 Acidimicrobiia bacterium
GTACCACACGAGCGCGGTAAGCGCGAGGGCGAACCAGAAGCTGCGAGGGAGACCCAGCCATTTGCCGCGAATGAGGGTGACAAAGCCGCTGTCGAGTCCGCTGCGAATCTTGGGCCCGCAGACACCCAGGATGAGCCCGGCGAGAAGCGTGCTCATGCCGAGGGTGGCAACAATCGACGGCACGCCCAAGCGTATGGATATCAGTCCATTGAGGAAGCCGACGAGAACACCGAGGGCGATGAGGAACAACACGGCTGCAGCCATGGGCCACTTCTTGTCCACGTTGAGAAACGCTATGCCCGACGCTCCCATGGAAAACGTCGATCCGATCGAGAGGTCGAATTCGCCGGCGGCGAGCACGACCAACAGGCCAAGGGTCAAGATCATCAGCGACGACTGCGAACCGAAGATCCCTTTGAAGTTCGACAACGTGCCAAAGGTGTTCGGCCGCCAAATCCAGAACACGACGACGACCGCGGCCCAGGCGATGAGGATTGCGTATCGCTCGACAAACTGTCCGCCGCCGCCGCGGGCTGGCCCCGTCGGGGCGGCGGTACCCGACCCGTTGGCCTCGGGCTCGGTGGCACTGGCGACACTGACGGTGGGCACGGACTGCTCGGTTGTCGTCATCGGGGCGAGCTCCATCTGTGGTGCCGGCCAGACCGGATGAAGACATAAGCGGGCATACGATTCGGCCTCTGTTGGAGCGGTATTCGGACGTGATGCGTCGATGGCTGGCGGCGTCCGGAACTGTAAAGCTATCGACGAACATTTTCCAACGCAGGTCCGATTTGTTAACGCTCAGTATCTGTGGTGCTGCGTCGCAATGCGGATGGACCCATGGACGGAACGTCGATGGTACGTGGGGGTCGGAGCCGTTGGCTTTTGGTCTGCGAAGCCGGTCTGCGAGACTGCCAGCGTGACGTTTCTCGCCCGACCTTTTGATCGTGCCGCTCGCTTGCGGGAGCTTCTTGCTCGCCCCGAACCGTTGACTGCGCCCGGCTGCTACGACGCCCTCGGTGCCCGTCTCATCGAAGAGGCGGGCTTCGACGTGGTGTACATGACGGGCTTCGGTACATCGGCTTCGTTGCTCGGACGGCCCGATGTCGGGCTTACCAATCAGGGCGAGATGCTCGACAACATCCGCCGCATTGTGGCCGCCACCTCGCTACCGGTGATCGCCGATGCTGACACCGGCTACGGCAATGCGATGAACGTGATCCGCACGGTGCAGCTGTGGGAGCAGGCCGGTGCCGCGGGCTTTCACCTCGAAGATCAAGTCACGCCCAAGAAGTGCGGCCATATGAACAACAAGCAGGTGATCCCGGCGGGTGAGGCGGTGGGCAAGATCAAGGCCGCGGTTGCCGCCCGGTCCAACCCGGACACCGTGATCATCGCCCGGACCGACGCTCGTGCGGTGGAAGGTCTCGACGCAGCCATCGATCGGGCCAAACGATTCGCCGACGCCGGGGCCGACGTCTTGTTCGTCGAAGCGCTCGAAGGTGAAGGTGAGATTGAAACGGTGTGCGAACAACTGCGCGGCTATCCGCTGGTGTTCAATTGGGCCGAGGGTGGCAAAACGCCTCCACTCACCTACGAACGTATTGCTGAGCTCGGGTTCCGGCTCATCATCTGTCCAATCTCCACACTGCTTTCGGCCGCCGCGGCGATGCGTTCGGCGTTGGCGGAGATCAAGTCGGCGGGGACGCCGGCCACCATCGTCGACCGGCTCATGCCGTTTGCGGACTTCACCACGTTGATCGGTCTGCCCGAGATCAACGAACTCGAAGGTTTCTACTCCGAAGGCTGAGCGTGGCTATTCCGTCACCATGTCATGATCCACAGGATTCGGTTCCGGTTCCATTTGCCGAAGAAGCGACCGTCGTGGGCGTCGAAGACCGGGTTGTCGTAGAACGGCGCTTCGTCGGGTGCCTCCTCCGCCTGACGTCGACGCCATCGATATGAAAGTCGAGTTCCGCGTTCGATGATCCATTGTTGATCGGCGGTGAGTTCTGCCGCGGTCCAGTTGGCCGGGCTCTGTTCGTCGAACGGGACAACCGCGATCGTCACGGGCAGCTCTCCAGGAATTTCTTGAGCACGGCGTCGAAGCGCACCTTGAGTTCGCGTCCGGCGATCACGTGGGCCAGTTCGGGCCACAGCTCACCCTGGCAATTGGGGATGCCCTCCTGCAGAGGCATCGTGGTCCGCGGTGACGTGACCGGATCGATGCCGGCATGGAGCACGAACGACGGGCACGCGATCTGGTCGAGCCGACCTCTCGTGTCGTGGCTAAGACAGGCCTCGACCAACCGTGCGTGCGCGTCGGCCTTCCCCGACAGGTCGCCCCACGCACCGGCCGGGCCGAGAAGACGGTCGCGGTGCTCGTTGTAGAACTCACCGGTGAAGCTGAACGTGGCCACGAAGCGTTGGAAGACCTCGAAGCCCATGGTCTGATGAACATCGCGAAACAGTTCGAGTTGATCGCGCAACGTGTTGTCGACGAACGCCCACGTGCCCGTCATGAGGAGCGAGCGGACGAGGTCGGGACGGCTGATCGCCAGTTCCTGGCCCACGCATGCGCCCATACCCACGAGTCCGACGACGTGCGCCCGCGACCAACCGAGATGATCGATCAGTGCCGCCGCGTCGGTAGCAAGAAGCTTCATGGTCATCGCCTTCGATGCGTCGTCGGTCGATGACCCGACGCCGCGGTAGTCCCAGATGAGGACCTGGTGGTTCTCGCGGATGTAGCGGGGAGCGTCGGCGAAGCGGCCATGGCAGAAGCTGCCCCAGCCACCCATGCACAGGACCTTTTCGCGGGTGTCGTCGCCGTGGACTTCGTAGTGCAGCTCGATGCCGTTGCGTTGCAGGATCGTCATGGCAGTGCTCCGTGGGCGAGAAGGGCGTCGGTCAACGGGCGAAGCGACGTGAGCGTCGGGATTGTTCGAATGAACTCGATCAACGACTCGGTGTCGTGGTCGGACATCGTCCGCGTCAGGAGGGAACGGGCCTTGGCCAGACGTTGCTCCGCGGTGGCCGGTCGTTCGGGAAAGCCGAGTGGGTCGGCGGCGAAACCATGCTCGACCGTTCCGTCGGCGTAGGTGACGTGAACACCGGAGGCCACGCGGCTGCCAAAGTCGCGCTCGATCTCCTCGGACGCGTCGATTCGCACCCGTTGCATGAGGGCTTGAAACGCGGGGTCGGCGAGCCGAGCCTTCGTGAATTGATCGATGGTGCAGACGCCGTCGAGCAAGGTCGCGGCCACGGTGAACGGCAGGCTGAGTCTGGCCGCCAGTTCGGTTTCGGGTTGGAAGTACGCACCGAACGTGGCATGCGTGGTCGATTGCGTGACGACGATCAAGGTGATGTCCGCGGGGCGCACGTGAGGCCGTTTCGCGGCGATCGACTCGGACACCTCGGCGGCCGCATGGAGGGCGTGCATCACCGGGAAGAACTTGGTGCAGTTCAATTCGATCAGGGCTCGGCCGTCGGCATCGCCCGGGAACGAGAGATCGGGCACATGGCCGATGTACGTCTCGCAGTAGCCCTTCACCCCGTCGAGGAATCCGATCGGGCCGAGCACGCCATCGG
>JAYSTV010000239.1:0-8761 GCA_043719425.1 Acidimicrobiia bacterium
GTCGAAACTAACCTGCGCGCTTGCTCGTTACGCTCCGTGAACATTTGGAGCCGTCCCTCTCTGAGAAGCGTGTATGTCCCAAACTGCTGAGGCCCCTGCCCGTCGTCCTGCCTTGGCGGGATCTCCCTACGCCACCCGACTTGGCGACCAGCCGATTGTCGCGGCCGGCAGTGTTCCTGGCTATGGGGCGATCTTCAACGCCGGGGTCATCGAACATGCCGGGAGCTACCACCTGTTTGCCCGCGGGATCCGCGACGGCTACCGACGCAATGCCGGCGAGGGTCCGCGGTTTCTCGACTATGTGAGCGACGTTCTGGTTTTCGTCTCCGTCGACGGCCTCGACTACCGCTTCCAGCAGGTCCTGGCCCGCAGCAGCGACGACTGGATTCACGCCGTCGAAGACCCTCGGGTCCAGCGGGTGACCAGTGATGGCGCACACCACTTCGTGATGACGTACACGAACCTTCCCCACCCCAAGGTTGGTGGACCGTGGCGGGTGGGCGCCCACCGGCTGCTGTTTGAGAACGGATCTTTCGCGTTGGATCATGCATCGGCGCAGGTCCTCGGCCCCGAAGGAGTGCAGGACAAAGACGCCGTTGTGTTCAATCTTCGCGATGGTCGTGTGGCGCTGATCCATCGGGTCCACCCCAACATTCAGGTGGCAGTTTTTGACGACCTCGATCACCTCTGGGCAGCTGATGACGTCTACTGGGACGCGCATCTGCGCGAGCTCGATGACCACACGATCATCGCCTCATCACCGCGCGTGAGTGGCGTTGGTGCTGGTGCGCCTCCGGTCGTGACCGACGACGGACTCCTGCTCTTCTACCACGAGCGCCTTGTTTCGGGAACGTACACGATGAATGTGGCGCTTCTCGATCACGACACGGCTCGGGTCCTGGCGATCCTGCCCGAACCCGTCCTAGTCCCGGAACTGGACTGGGAACGGCGCGGTGACGTGGACGACGTTGTGTTCGTCGGCGGCGCGGTTGACCGTGGTGACGGCTCGATTTATCTCACCTACGGTGCTGCCGATCGTTGTGTCGGGGCTGCCGTGATCGACACGGCGGCATTGCTCGACGCGCTTCGCGCCAGTCGTTGAGCAGCGTCGTCAGGCCGGTCCCGTCGACCTGATCCAGCCCGCCCTTCAGCCGGGTCTCGGGTGGGGATCAATTTCCCGGCCTTCGTCCGGTGCTCAGCTCACGTGTGGATATGGAGACGGTTCTTGACCGCGCGCACGCCCGGCGTGGCCCACGCGGCTTGTTCGGCTATCCGGCGTTCCGCCAATGTGCGGACGTTGCCGTGGAGCTCAACGTGCCCGTCATCGATCGACACATTGATAGCCGAGGCGTGTTCCTTCGCCATCGCCACGAACGCGTCGACCATGCCGGCCTGGACGCCCGCAAGGTCGGCGACCGGCTCGATGCGGAGTCGATTGATCACGTTGAGTACCCCCCGCACCTCGAGCGCTGCCTGTTCGGCCGCCATCAGATCACCGTGTCGAGCGACCCGGTCATCGAGGAACACGATGTGGTCGGCCACCTCGATGGAAATGTCGGCACCTTCAGCGGCCGAGGCCCAATCGCTCGGGCCACGTCGACTGCCACCGCTATCTCGGTGCGCATTGGACTACCCGGAGGACGGACGACAAGTTCATCGGCCACAGCACGCACGCCGGCAACGTTTTGGACCAGGGTCGAGGCGGCCAAGCGCTGATCCTCGGTGGCTACTTCGCCCGTCAGCGTCACGGCCCCATCGGTAGCGATCACGCCGATATGGGCGGCAGGAAGCGTTTCGTCGCGTCGAAGTGCGGTCATCACGTCGGCCTGTAACGACTCATCGTGGGAGAGCTGGGTCATGGTGTCCTCATTTGGTGTTGTTGGCGATATGTCGGTCTTCTATGAGCGCAGTGGTCGAGCTGGAAACGTCGAAGGACATGATGGCGAGCCAACTGGTGGGCCGGGAGTCTTCGCGCGCTTCTGGAATCGCTCGGGTCCCTTGAAACAGTGACATTGAGCTGACCTTCCGTCCCTCGCCGCCGACTGCGGCTTGCCTGTTCAGCGTGGGCTTGGCGTGGTGAGTTCTCCAGGGCCCAAGGACCTCGGGGCGTTCGGCGAAGGGCCGTTCGACATTTGCAAGGCCGCTATGACGAACCCTCACGCGTGGCTGTAGAGCTCGTCGATGCGCTGGGCGTAGTGCTGGGACACGACCGGGCGCACGACCTTGAGCGTGGGCGTGAGTTCTCCGGCCTCGACGGTGAAGTCTCGTTCGAGCACGGTCCACTTCTTGACTTGCTCCGCACTGGAGAATTCGGCGTTGACTCGCTCGAAAGCCTTGTCGATTTCGCGTCGAACATCGGGATCGCTCGCCAGGAGCTCGCTACTGAGCGGCTTGTTGTGCGACGTGGCCCAGTCGGTGAGGGCATCGGTATCGACGGTGATCAGTGCGACGAGGTAAGGACGACCTTCGCCGATGACGACTGCTTGGGAGATGAAACGATCAGCGCGCAGACGGTTCTCGATTTCCTGAGGCGCGATCTTCTTGCCGTGCGATGTCGCGATGAGATCCTTCTTGCGGCCGGTAATGCGCAAGTTTCCTTCGCGGTCGAATGTTCCGATGTCACCGGTGTGGAGCCAGTGTTCGGCGTCGATCAGTTCCGCCGTCCTGGCGTCGTCTTCGAAGTATCCGCGGCACACGTTGGGGCCGCGCACGAGGACCTCGCCATCGCCGGCAATCACCACCTCCTCGCCGGGTAGGGGGGCGCCAACCGTTCCGATTCGCACCTTTCCCGGGCGACTCATGGATGTCGGTCCACAGACTTCGGTTTGGCCGTAGACCTGTCCGACGGTGATGCCGACCTCGTGCAGCCAACGGACGAGCTGGTCGTCGATCGGGGCCGCGCCAGACAGCAATAGTCGCGACCGGTCCAGTCCGACACGTCGTCGAATGCTGTAGCCGATGGTTCGGTCGAAGAGCGCTCGTTGGACCTGATCGGTCAGGGCCGGCGCTCGGTCGGTTCGCGCCACGGCTTCGCAACGATCGGTGACTCGTTGATTCTGCTCGATGGCCAATCGCAACGGGAGAGGGAGCCCGCGTAGGCGCGTCGACAGGCTGTCGCGAAGTTTCTCCCACACGCGGGGAACGGCAAAGAAGATCGTCGGCCGACAGGCAACGAGATCCTCGGCCACCGTCGAGATACTCCGGGCAAACCAGGTTTCGCCGCCACTGATGACCTGACCGACATGCGAGACGATTCGCTCGGCGATATGGCTCAGGGGCAGGAACGAAAGGAATCGGTCAGCGGGTCCGAGCGAAAGAACGGAGGTGATCATGGCCACAGTCGCCATGAGATTGGCATGGGTGATCTCGGCCCCACGCGGGGGACCGGTCGTTCCGCTCGTGTAGACGATCGTGGCGATGTCGCTGGGCTTGATCAGGGCACGCCGCCCGTCGATCACGTTGGTTCCGGCGAGGAGTTCGGCGCGTCCTCGCCGCAGTAATTGCTCAAACGACCATGTCTCAGGCCGAGCCTTCGGGTTCGTCGGGATCGAAGCGACGGGCGCGTGCTCGGCGCCGTCGATGAGAACGATCCGTTCCAGATCAGGGAGGTCGGCCAGGTGCTCGGCGAGCCGATCGAGCTGCTGTTGGTTCTCGACGAAACACAGCCGCGACCTGGAGTGGCCAAGCAGGTAGGCAAGCTGCGGTCCAGCCGCGGTCGGATAGAGCGGCACCGTGACTGCTCCTATCGCCATGGTCGCCAGATCGGCAGCGTGCCATTCCGGACGGTTCGACGACAGCACTGAGACTCGGTCTCCGGATTCGATGCCGCAGTCGACAAGCGCAGTGGCGAGTTCGTCGACCATGCGCCCGTATACCCCCCAACCGATGCTCTCCCAACCGGAGGCGCGGTGCACCCGCATGGCCGTCCGGGCGGGGTGGTCACGCACGTGGCCGGCAAAGACGTCGAGGAGTAGATCGGTGTCCATCGTGGTTGTCGCAGCCTCGTCAGCCGACCGAATCGGCCGGCTGACGAAACCGTCGTTGGTCACGCGGCGCTCGCATTCGGGTCAACACGATCCGACCCTCGAGACCCGACCGGCCAAGACGTCGGCCATGGACTCGTTCACTCTGTCCAGCGGACGGACCGCACGAACAACGGAGGTGAGACCGCGGGAGTGGAGGTCGAAGACCTCGCCACGGTCTTGTCGAGTGCCAACAATGGAACCCTTCACCGTGATCCCACCCAATACCGACTGAAAATCGGTAAGTCGAGTTGGTTGTCCGCAGGCAGCCCAACGAGGACCAGAGTGCCGTTTCGTCGGAAGCTAGACGGGCGCCAGGCAGTTTGGTGGCTGCGGCCTTGGCCGGAGGCATCGGGCGGAGTTCGGGGGCAACAAGGGTGGTGGACATGGGAACACTCCTTTGGAGCGTCGTCGTGAACGAGGAGTTCGCTGTGGTTCGTCATGGAACCAGCGAAGTAGCGAAACGGCTGATCGAACAGGGTCTTTGGTCATCAGCGGGCGAACCGAGTGGCCCGTCCCAAAGCCGGAGCGGACTGTTGGCGGAGTTCCTGGAGCCCAAGGTCCCTGTCGTGCGGCCCTCGGTCCGAGCACGCTCGGAGGTACCGCAAGACCGTCAGCGGAAGCCAGGAGATCCCACGATGATTGACAAGAAGCCGCGAACCCTCATCATTGGGACCACGACCGGGGTCCTCACGATCACGACGATCAGGCAGGTGGTGGACCATCCGGGGGGACCCGACCTGGCCGACCGGGTCCGAACCGCCCTGGGTCCACTTCTGCACGCGCTCGATTTGCCGCGCGTTCATGTCATGGCCGAGGGGGCGGTCGTCCTTCTTCATGGTGATGTTGCGTCGGTGAGCGATGCCGAATGCATCGAGGACCGGGTGGCGCGTATTCCGGGTGTGTTGATGGTCGAATCGCACCTTCACGTGGGCCTGCTCCCCGGAGATTCGCGACCATCGACCGGACACGATGGTGATCCGCGTTCGGTGATGCTCACGGCGCTATTGGCGACCGCCGAAGCGATCGGCATTACCGGTATCCCGGCGGTGGCGGCAGCTCGCGGCACGCTGAATGCCGTGCTCGCCCAGATTCCACCGGGTGAGCGCAGCCAGCTCGTGGGCCATTTCCCGAAAGACGTCCGGGCACTGGTGAATGCGCGACGAGTCATTGGCGAGAGCGCGAGGCACTGGCGAACCGAACTCGCGCTCGACGTGGCCGCGGCGTGGCGTGGTGGGATCACCGTGGATGACGCCCAAGTGCTCGTGCCCGCGGTGATCGGTGTCGTTCGGCGATTCGTCCCCGAAGAAGATGCCGACGTCGAGGCGACCCTGAAACATCGAGTCAAAGACCTGTGGGACGTGTCCGTCGACCCGAACGTGCCAGACCCGCCTCGCTCATGAACTGGTGCCCGAACTCGCTCCTACGCCTTTGGAGATCGTCATGGAAACCCTCACCCCCAGTACCCTTCAATGGCCGCACGTGGACGGACCAGGATCTTGCGGCGAGGCGTCGTGAACGTCGACCACTCGCCTCCCGTCGATGGTCGTGCCCTGTTCGCGGTTGAGTGATTGTTGGGCGGCGAGCAGTCGATCCCGTTCCTGGGTCAACTGAAATCGGGTGGTCTGGAGATTCATCGGTCACTCACCTGCGTCGTGGTGAAAGATGGCATACGTTGAACCTGAAAGAGTCGGAGCAAGGAGACACCGGCCAAAGGCTGGTTGTCTCGGAGGCGAAGTCCCGAGAGTCCAGGGGGCGCACATCGGCGTCAGCTTCACGAACCGTGGGGAAGTTCGACGGCGTGAACTCCTTCGAACGCGGCGGCGTGATCCGGATGGTCAAGGACCACGTGATCCTTCACTTCGGCCATGTAGGAGAAGCGCAGCTCGCAGTACGGACACTGATGGACGATCTCGCTTGATTGCATGTCGTCATGGTGCTCGATTGGCCATCGCATGACCAGGGACCTTCGACCTTCGCGCTCGTTCCGACCGACAAGGTGCCTTGGTTCGTCACGTTGTCACCGATGGACGTCTAGGCGTTGGAGCGCAGCCCGACTCGCGGCGCGCTCATGACCCAGGCCCGTAATGGTACGCGCGCTTCACGAAGCGGGGTCCGGAGCTACGACGACCGATGTGGTTCTGGTCGAGTTCCGCCGCGTTTAGAGGAGATAGCGAAGGGTCTAGCGGAGGAGGCGAAGCTCGTCGTTACCGGCGTTCGGGTTGGGGGCGAGACGAATCTTGGCGTCAACCGCGGTCGCTCCTCGGGTGTGCACGATGAGCGGGTTCACATCGAGTTCAACAATCTCGGGGAACTCGGCCGCCAAGTGCGCGACCCGCAGGAGCGCATCGATCAGCGCTGCTTCGTCGGCTGGCTCGGAGCCCCGGAATCCGGTAAGAAGGCGGTGGCTGCGGAGCGACTCGATCATCGTGTTAGCGGCGCGCCGACTGAGTGGCGCGAGGTGAAGCGCAGTATCGCGCCAGAGTTCCGCAGTCCGTCCGCCTGCGCCGACGAGCACGAGTGGGCCGAAGTGCCGGTCGTTGCTGACACCGAGGATCATCTCCACGCCGGAGGGAGACATCGCCTGAATCAACGCTCCACCCATCGTGTCCCCGAGGGCATGTTCAATCGCTTTGTATGCACACAGAACGTTGTACTCGTCTGGCAGACCAATCCGCACGGCCCCCACGTCACTTCGATGTAGCAGGGATGGATTGGCTGCTTTCACGCTCACCGGAAAGCCGATGGCGGCGGCAATTGCCGCGGCTTCGTCGCCGTTGGTTGCCAAGACGGGTCCGGCGACGTTGATGCCCGCCAGATTCAGGATCTCGAACGCGGCCGTGATGGGGAGCCATCCGTCGTTTGCGCCTTTCTGGAGGCCGGCGGTGATGATGGACTTGATGCGCAGAACTGCAGCGGGCGGGATCGGGAGGGCATACTCCTCCTGACTATCCAGCCATCGGCGGCGGTCAGCCAGGTGACCGAGCAGGAGCGCCGCCTCCCGTGCCGTCGGTGCCGTGACCGGGCCTGAGTCGTTGGCGGCGAGAGCGTTCGGGTCGCTTCCGAAGACGGCGACGATCGGCTTGGTGACGGTGCCCGAGAGTTCGCCAAGCATTCGCGTGATGTCGTCGCCATCGTCGGTCACGACCCGCACGTGCACCACCATGATGGCGTCGACGCCATCATCGGCGACGAGGCAGTGCACGGCATCGACCAGTTGCGGGGCAGTCATCGTGGCGGTGAGATCGACCGGGTTCGTGGCCGCCGCGTTCGGCGGCGCGATCGTCCGAAGAGCCGCGGCGCTCATCGGTGCGAGCTTGGCCAGCACGAGTCCACCGTGGGTGAGCGCGTCGGCGGCCAGAATGGCGAGGCCGCCAGCGTTGCCGACAATGGCCACGCGCCGTCCATTGGGGAGCGGCAGTCGGTCGAGAGCCACGCACAGATCGAGAAGTTCGCGGGGCTCGTCGACGCGAAGAATGCCGACCTGATCAAACAACGCGTCGACGGTCGCGTCGGGTGCCGCCATCGCTCCGGTGTGGGAAGAGGCTGCTCGACGACCCGCATCGGACCGAGCCGCCTTTATAGCCACGATGGGTTTGCGTCGGTTGATCTCCCGGGCGAGCCGAGCAAACTTTCGAGGGTTGCCGAACGATTCGAGGTACAGGGCGATCACCTTCGTTTGCTCGTCCTGGTCCCAGTACTCAAGCAGGTCGTTGCCACTCACGTCGACCTTGTTGCCCACGGACACGAGAGAGGAAAAGCCAATGCCGCGCTGTTTCGCCAATGAGGCGATCGCCATCGCTACTGCGCCGGACTGCGACATAAGGGCAACGGGTCCGGGCAACACGTCAAGTTCGGTGAAGACGGCGTGCATGCGCACGGTCTCGCTCGTGGTGACGATTCCGAGACAGTTGGGGCCGATACATCGCATCCCGCTGTCGCGGACGACGGTGAGGAGCTCAGCCTGTCGCGCCCGTCCTTCAACGCCAACCTCGGCGAAGCCTGAGGAGAGAACCAGGATGCCGCGGACCCCGGCCTCCGCGCATCGCCGAGCGACTCCCACCACGTTTGGCGCGGGTACCGCGATGATGGCGAGGTCGACCGGTTGGCCGATCACCGCCACGGATGAGAAACACGGGAGCGACTCGATCGAGGTGGTTCGAGGATGGACCGGGTAGATGGCGCCGGTGTAGCCGTGGGCGATGAGTTCCTGCACGACCCGTCTTCCGGGCGTGAGTTTGCTCGGTGAGACGCCGATCACCGCGATCGATCGGGGGCGCAGAAGTGGCTCTAGCGATGCTCGTGCTGCCTGGCGTTCGCGCTCGCGTCGAGCGGCACGGCTCGCGTCGTCTTCGGCAATCGAAAACGAGATCAACATGATGGCCGGGTCGAGAGGGTCGTGATGGATCGACGCGTCGTAGCCAGCCGAACGGAAGACGCGCAGCATGGCTCCATTGTCGGACTGCGTCATCGCCACGAACCGTTCAATGCCAACGAGTCGAGCGCGCGTGGCGAGCGCTTCGAGCAAGAGCGTGGCGATGCCGTGCCCCTGGAGTTCGTCGGCCACGGTGAACGCGACCTCGGCCTGAGTGATTTCCGTTTCCGTGGCGGTCGACTCTCGATTGGAACGCCCGACACCCACAATGCGTCCATTGCGAACCGCCACGATGACGATCGCGTCGTTGTGGTCGACCTGGAGCAGTCGATCAAGCAGCGGACCTTCAAGTTTGTTCATCGCG
>JAYSTV010000240.1:0-8744 GCA_043719425.1 Acidimicrobiia bacterium
GCGGCGCAACGCCTCACCGGCAGCGACTACATCGACATTCAGATCAGCCTCGATGGTGCCGATCGCGAAACGAACGACGCAGTCCGTGGAGAAGGTTCGTGGGATATGGCGATCGTCGCCATGAATCATCTGCGCGCCGCAAATTTCGGGCAGTTCAAGGTCAGCGTGGTGATGACCCGTCACAACATCCCCCAGCTCGACGCCTTCGAAGCACTTGCCGCCGAGTATGGCGCCGAGTTGCGACTCACCCGCCTTCGCCCGAGCGGACGTGGCGCCGATACTTGGGATCAGCTGCACCCCACCAACGCTCAGCAGCGCGAGCTCTACAACTGGCTGGTGAAGCGGCCCACCGTTCTCACCGGCGATTCGTTCTTTCACCTCAGCGCCCTCGGCGAATCGCTCCCCGGCCTCAACCTCTGCGGGGCCGGACGCATCGTGTGCCTGATCGATCCGGTTGGCGAGGTCTATGCATGTCCGTTCGTGCTCCACGACGAGTTCAAGGCCGGATCGGTGCGCGATCACGGCGGCTTCACTGGCGTGTGGCGCGAGAGTGAGTTGTTCACGTCGCTGCGCGAGCCACAGTCACCCGGCGCGTGCGGCAGCTGCGGGTCCTACGATGCGTGCCAGGGCGGGTGCATGGCCGCCAAGTTCTTCACCGGTCTTCCACTCGACGGTCCCGATCCCGAATGCGTGTGGGGCAACGCCGACGACGAATTGGCGCGAATCGCAGCAGCCAAGGATTCGTCGCTGCTCAAGCCGACACCAGGCCCGGGACACTCGAAGCCCACGCCGGTCACGCTCGGACGCAAGTCCGTCACTGTCTGAGCGAGAAGCGTGTCCGCCCCGAGCCCGATGGCGTCCGACGACGACCTTGGTCGTCGTCGCGAACGAACATATGGGTACCTACGACTTTGGGGTATCGAGGCAGATCTCACCCTGCTGCCTATCGTGCGGGGACCGCTCAACGTTGTTGACGCCGACCTCGTGTGCGGACGGGCGGCGGCTTGCGTCCTCGTAGCCCTCAAGGGCCAAGGACTCAGCCAGGTCGAGGTGTTTGCCTTCGCCGATGCCTATGCGGTCTGGCCCTCGTTGACCGCCGACGAAGACGACTTCGTGCTCGACGACTCGCCGCCGTCAACTCTTCTGGTGCGGTTTGCGTGGCGATACGAGCAGGCCTTCGTCTACGAGTGGGCCCTCGGGCTCGTTGCCCATCTTCGCTTTCCCGATGCCGAGGTCAATACCGGACGGGTCACCGAGAACCTGATGCAACGTGTACTTACGACATCGACCCACGACCGTCCGACCGTGCGCACGGCCAAGGAACTGGCCGACAGTGCCGACGTTGCCTTTGCGCTGCAAGCCATCGCCGCCTCCAGCGACCCGCCACCACTCGGCATGCTGCGCAGCGTCGTGGAGGAACGCGCTGCGGCATTCGAGTGGCTGCTCTCGCCGGCGGAGTGACATATGCTCCTTCGTCTTGACCACCTCGATTGCATCGTCGCCGGCGAGGTCGACATCGTCTACCGGCTCTGGCGCAAGCCCACCGTAAAAGCAGGCGGACGACTCCGCACGCCACGCGGTGAGTTGGCCATTGACGCCGTCGAGATGATCGATCCGTCGACAATCTCCGACACCGACGCCCGCCGGGCGGGGTTCGCCGATGCGGCTTCGGCACAAGCATCGGTGCGACCACGGCCGGCACCAAAAGGCGGGGCGACAACGGGACGGGCGCGCGCGGCCAAACCCGACGAGACCAGCCGTGTGTACCGGGTCACCGTGCACTTCTCCGGTGAGGACCCTCGCGCCGCCCTTCGCCACGATGTTTCACCCGACGCGATGGCCGCGGTGATCACCAAGCTTGATGCCATGGATCGCCGCAGCGCTCGCGGTCCCTGGACGCAACGGACCCTCGATCTCATCGCCACCTGGCCGGGCCGTCGGGCACCCGAGTTGGCCGAGATAGAAGGACTCGAGACCGTCGTCTTCAAGACCGACGTGCGCAAGCTTAAGGAACTCGGCCTCACGATCAGCCTGTCTGTGGGCTACGAGGTTTCTCCGCGCGGTGAGGCGGTCCGCGCAACGCGGTGAAGCTCGATGATGGCGGCGTCGATCGCACTCGACGGCGACGCCAGCACGATGCGACCCGGTCGATCGTCAAGGAACGTAAGCGCGCCGAGCATCGACGGCTGCGCCAGGACGACCACATCGAACGTTGCGTCGAGTCCGTTCACATGAGCAGCAACGGCGCGGTGGTACCCGTCGACATCACTCGCTTCGAACAGCGTCCAGGCGCCGAGACACGATCGCATCTCGATCACCGGGGACCGGCCCTGGCGGGTGCATTCGTCACCCAGCAGGGCCAGCGTCGGTCCGAACGTGCTCTCGACCGCAGCCACCACGGCGATACGCTCACCGCGAGCCACGGCATCAGCAGCCATCGGACGATCCCCCCGGAGCACCGGCACGGCGATCCCAACCGCCGCCTCGGCGATTCCGCCGATGGTTGAACACGTACACACGATCACATCAACTCCTTCGTCGACCAGATCCCGCAGTGCCTCCTCGACCCCATCGATCACCGACGTATCGTCGGCCCCCAACTCTCGGGCCGAGCTCAGCAGAGTCTCGTCAACGACATGCACCGTGCGCAGAGGATCATGCGCCACGCCGTCAAGAAGTCTCTCAAAGGTCGCGACATGAACGTCGGCGGTGTGAAGGAAGCCGATGGACGGGGTGATGGCGTCGCCGACAAGGTTCGACATCAGCGAAGTCTTGCCCACGAGTGGGTTCCCGACGGTCGACTTTGCCACCACGCACCCAAGTGGCGGGTAGCGCGCCCCCAAGTCCGCCCAAAGTCGAGCAGAGCGACGGATTTGGTCCGACTTGGGCGCGAATCTCTGCCGCACAGGCGAGACTGGGGATGATGAAGCTGTTGGAGACGCTGGCGCTCGGCCCCTCGGTAGTGATGCCCAGCCGGGTGATGTTTGGGCCCCATGAGACCAACCTCGGCGACGGGCGAGCGTTGTCCGCGGCCCATGTCGCGTACTACGCCCGGCGCGCCGCTGGTGGGGCGGGCATCATCGTGGTCGAGGAGGCGTCGGCTCACCCAAGCGATTGGCCCTATGAGCGGGCTCCGCTCGCTACGTCGTGCGGACCCGGTTGGCGGGCCATCGTCGACGCCTGTGGTCCTTCCGTGGTGTTGGCGGCACTCGGCCACAGCGGCGGGCAGGGCACCAGCCATTGGAGCCAACGCGAGATGTGGGCGCCATCGGCTGTTCCCGAAGTCGCCTCTCGGGAGGTGCCGAAGGTCATGGAGCAAGCCGACATCGACGCCGTGATTCGCGGTTTCGCCGAGGCAGCCTCACTCGCCATTGGCTCCGGATGTGCGGGCGTGGAAATCAACGGGGGCCAGAATTCACTGATCCGCCAGTTCCTCAGTGGGCTTACGAATATGCGGAGCGATGGCTACGGCACCGATCGCCTGCGGCTCCTTCGCGAGGTGCTCCAAGCAGTTCGTGCCGCGATCGGGCCGTCGTCGGTGTTGGCGTTGCGTCTGAGCGTCGACGAACTGGCTCCGTGGGCCGGCATCGTTCCCGATGCCGGCGCCGCCATCGCCGTTGAAGTCGCTCCGCTCGTTGATCTCCTGACGATCGTGCGCGGCTCTATCTACTCCGTGGCGCTCACCCGTCCCGACGGACATGTGGAACCCGGCTTCGCTATCGGTCTCGCCCGCCAGGTCCGTGAGTCTCTGCGAGCGGCAGGCCACGCCACGCCAGTGTTCGCGCAGGGATCGATCGTCGACTGGGGCCAGGCGGAATGGTCCATTGACGACGGGGCCGCCGACGGGGTGGAGATGACGCGGGCTCAGTTGGCCGACGCCGACCTCGTGGCCAAACTTCGTTGCGACACCCCGGAACAGATTCGGCCATGCGTGCTCTGCAATCAGTTGTGCAAGGTCCGTGACAACCGCAATCCCATCGTCAGTTGTGTGATGGATCCACGCACCGGCCACGAGCTCGACGATGCTGAAGAGCCCTTGGCCAGTTCTTCTTTGGAACGTACGCTTACGATCGTTGGCGCGGGCATCGCCGGCCTGGAAACGGCGCGGATCGCCGCGCTTCGCAGCTTTACGGTGACCGTGGTCGATCGTGATGACACCGTTGGCGGGGTTCTGCGTCACGCGGCCAGTGGGGCGGGCCGTTCCCGACTCGCTCTGGCCATCGGCTGGCTCGAACACGAGTGCCGTCGACTCGGCGTGAGATTCACGCTCAGCACCAACGTCGACGCCGCGGCGTTGGCCGACCTCCGCGACCGCGGGCACGTCGTGCTCGCCACCGGCGGCCTCCATGGGATACTCCCCTTCGTCGTCGAGCCGTCGGCCGACCTTCGCCACGGAGTCGACGTGCTCGCTCTCGACAACGCGGCATTCGCACTGCCCCCGGGTCCGATTGTCGTGTGGGATCCGATCGGTGGACCGATTGCGCTGTCGATCGCCGAGCTCTTGGCCGCCGACGCAGGCCGGCGGGAGGCCGGCGTCACGTTGGTCACCCCGGACCTCCTCATCGGCGAGAAACTCAGCCTCACCGGTGATCTTGCCCCTGCGCAGGTCCGTCTCCACGGCCTCGGTATTCGGCTGGTGAAGCAATCGCTCGTCCGCCGGGTGAGCGACGCCAAGGTCGAAGTCGAGGACCGATTCTCGGGCGCCACCGACGTGATCGACGCCCGCGTGTTCATTGCCTGCGAGCACCGCCTGCCCGACCTCTTGCTCGATCCGAACGAGACCCTCCCCCAAGCTGGCGACCGAGTGGCCCCTCGCAGCATTCACGAGGCAATCCTCGACGCCCGCCGCGTCGCCCTGGCCCTTGGGAGAAACCATGAGTAGATACCGCTACCTCTTCTCCCCGCTCCAGTTGGGGCCGATCACCGTGCGCAACCGCGTCGTGTTCTCCGCCCACCTCACGAACTACGCGGCCGACGGGCTGCCGACCGAGCAGCACGCGGCGTACTACGAGGCGCGCGCCGCGGGCGGGGCCGGCCTCATCATCACCGAGGAGCATTCGACCCATCCGACTGACTGGCCTTACGAAAAGCTCATCCACGGCTTTCACCGAGAGGTGATTCCGGGCTATCGACGCATCACCGACGCAGTGCACCGGCACGGCACGCCGATCTTCGCCCAGATCAATCACAACGGCGGGCAGGCGAGCTCAATGTATTCGCGCTTACCAGTGTGGGCGCCGTCAGCCGTGGCCGATCCGCTCTTCCGCGAAGTCCCGAAGGCGGTAACCGTCGGCGAGATCGCCGAGATCGTGGCGGGCTACGGCCTCGTGGCCGGGCATTGCGTCGAGGGTGGCTTCGACGGGGTGGAACTCCAATGCTCGCATTCGTCGATCGTGCGTGGGTTCCTGAGTGGGGCAACCAATATGCGTACAGATCACTACGGGGGTTCGCTGGACAACCGGGCTCGCATCCTCGTGGAGATCGTCAACGTGGTTCGTGAGGCCATCGGCCCCACGCGTGCGCTTGGCGTTCGACTCTGCGGTGATGAGCTGATCGAGGGCGGCACCACGATCGACGAGGCCGTGGCCGTGGCCAAGATCGTGGAAGCCACCGCGCAGGTTGACTACATCAACACGTCGATTGGGGTCGCAACGGCGACGCTCTTCATGATTGAGGCGTCGATGCATATCCCGCCCGGCTACGCGCTGTTCATTCCCAACGCCATTCGTCGCGAAGTCAACCTGCCGGTAGTTGGCGTCGGCCGATTCAAGGATCCGTTGCAGGTCGAGAGGGCGCTGGCCGACGGGCACTGTGATCTCGTCGGCGCTGTGCGCGCCCAGATCGCCGACCCCGACTTTGTTCGCAAGGCGCAGTCCGGCGAACACGATGACACGAGGCTGTGTCTGTCCTGCAACCAGGAGTGCGTCGGCCGGATGGGCCTCAATCGCTGGCTCGGCTGTATCGAGAACCCAGCTGCGGGGCGCGAATCCTTCCTGGCTGGTGCCGTGTCCATGTCTCGGAAACCGAAACGCGTGCTCGTGGTCGGCGGCGGTCCGGCCGGCCTCCAAGCAGCAATCTCGGTGGCCCGCCACGGCCACGAAGTCGTCGTCTACGAGCGAGATGAGGTTGCCGGCGGACAGGTCCGCTGGGCCGCCAGTGTGCCGAACCGAGCCGAGTTCGGCGACATGATCCGCAATCAGCTCAATGAGCTTGGGCGTCTCAACGTGAAGGTCGTGCTTGGCCACGAGGTTGATGCACTGTTCGTTCGTGATCAGAAGCCCGACGTTGTCTTGCTCGCTACCGGTTCCGTGCCTCAGCGTCCGTATTGGGCGCCGGGCGACGACGAGCGGATCGGCGATGTGATCGATGTGCTCACCGGTCGTTTCACCCCGGTGGCCGGTGAACGAGTCACGATCATCGACGAGCTCGGCTTCCATCAGGCCACGTCGGTGGCTGAGGTCCTCGCCGATCGTGGCTGCATCGTCGAGATCATTACCCCCGGCATGGTCGTGGGCCAGGACCTCGGTATCACGTTGGACATGGAGGGTTTCCGATTTCGCGCCGCCGCCAAGGGCATCACCTGCACCCCGGACTCGGTCGTGATGGGCTGGGACTCTTCGATACGTACACTTAGTATCCTGCATCATGTCAGCGGACAGATGATCGAGCGAGTCACCGACCGAGTGGTTCTCGCCGTGCCCAATCGCCCCGACGATGCCTTGGCCCACGAGCTCAGCGAGGCCGGGATCGACGTTCACCGCATCGGTGACGCTCTTGCTCCCCGCCGAGCGCACAGCGCCGTGATCGATGGCGACCGGATCGGTGCCGTGCTGTGAGTGCCTCCTTGCTGGCCGTGATCGTTGTTCGTGACGGCGCGCTTCCGGCCGGGGCCGACGAGACAATCGCCGAGGCGCAGGGCAACGCCATCGTCGTCGGCACTGGGGCCGAGTCAGCGGCCGCCCATCTCGTTGGCGGGGTGCGCATCACCACGCTGACCACCGCGCACGTGCGGTCACGAGAGCTCGCCCATCAACTGGTCACGCTCCCGGTGATCATCGATGCCCACGGGCTCATCCTTCCGGCCTCGCCCGATGGCCGCGATCTCGCTCCTCTCCTGGCCCATGGATTGGGCCGACCGCTTCATGCATCGGCCACCTCCGTCATCGCTCGCCAGGTAGTAAGCGTGCGTACGAGCGGACGAGTTGGCCGGGAAACCCCAACGGCGCTCCCGTTCGTGGCGACTCTCGTTCCCGGGGTACGAGGGGTCACCGGAAACGATGTTTCGGCGACCGTGACGGTGGGGCAATTGGCACCTGAACTCGCGACCGCAAGCGTGACGTCGATCGAGGTCCTACCCCCCGACCCGACGACAATGGATCTGGCCGAAGCGCCGGTCATCGTCGGCGGTGGGCTCGGCCTCGGATCGAAAGATCGGTTCGATCAGCTTGGCCGAATCGGCACGGCGATCGGCGCGTCTCTAGGCGGAACCCGTGTGGCCAGCGACGCTGGATGGATACCGTTCACGCGACAAATCGGCACCACCGGCGTCGCTGTGAAGCCCAAGATCTATCTCGCCTTCGGTGTGTCCGGAGCGACGCAGCACACCAGCGGGCTCGGCGATCCTGACCACGTCATCAGCGTCAATACCGATGCGAGCTGTCCGATGATGTCGATGTCCGACGTGGCCATCGTGTGTGATGCCCATGCGGTCCTCGACGCACTCGAACTTCGTCTCGCTCCCTAACCCAGCGTTTCGGCGCGCCGACGCTCACCTCGGTTCGCCCTACCGAGGTGGATAGCCCTCATTCGTGTGGGCAACCTCTCTCGCGACCGCAGACGGAGCGGCGTCGGTGACGGCACGCTGACGCTGACCGACGAGGTAGGGAACCCGACGGTGATCACCATCTCCGGTAGCGGTGTCGCCGTCACCCCGACCACAACCTTGACACCAACGACATCCCCGACCACCGGTTCCGCTACTACGACTGAACGCCAAAACCAGCGATGGCGGACGAGACCTCCTCGCGGGATATCAGGCCACCTTGCTACGCGAGTACTGCTGGCAACAGGGTCTGACAGCCCGGTGTCTAGGTAGCGTCGGTCAGTGCGCCAGCAGCGGCGAACTGGGCGTTGTACAGGCGGGAGTAGGCGCCGTTGGCGGCGAGCAGTTCGGCGTGGTTGCCCTGCTCCACGATGGCGCCGCGCTCCATGACCAGGATCACGTCGGCGTCGCGAATCGTCGAGAGACGGTGGGCGATCACGAAGCTCGTTCGTGAGGCCCGCAGCTGGGCCATGGCCCGTTGGATACGAAGCTCTGTACGCGTATCAACTGACGAAGTTGCTTCGTCGAGAATCAGGATCGTCGGATCAGCCAGGAAGGCGCGAGCAATCGTGAGGAGCTGCTTTTCCCCGGCCGAAACCGCGGTGCCGTCGTCGTCGAGGCGAGTGTCGTAGCCCTGCGGCAGGTGGCGGACGAACCGGTCCACGTAGGCGGCCTGCGCGGCCGCGAGGATCTCGGCCTCGGTCGCGTGCGGATTGCCGTAGGCAATGTTTTCCCGGATCGTCCCCGAGAACAGCCATGTGTCCTGAAGCACCATGCCCACGTGCGACCGAAACGCCCGACGGGGCATCGTGGCGATGTCGTGCCCGTCGATGGTGATGCGTCCACCGTCAAGGTCGTAGAACCGCATCAACAAGTTGACCAAGGTGGTCTTGCCGGCTCCGGTGGGGCCAACGATGGCCAC
>JAYSTV010000025.1:0-4473 GCA_043719425.1 Acidimicrobiia bacterium
TGAGCACCTCCACTCGTGTCGCGTTCCCGGCTTCCTCGCTGAGCTGCTCGCCGCTCTGGTCAACGACGTAAAACACGTCGACCACTTCGTGGCCCAGTGTTTGCACGAGTGCTGCTCGGATGTCCAGCCCGAGCGACGCAAGGCGCGTGGCGACCCGGAACAGCACACCGACACTGTCCGGCGCCCGCACCTCGATGAGCGTCGAGGTGGCGCTGGCGTGATGATCGACGAGGACCTCCGCCGGTGCCGCCGGTGCCGCACTCACGCGTCGGACAGCACCGGCGTAGGTCCGTTCTCGTTCGGTGAGGCGGTCGTTCAAATCGATCTCACCGGCAAGGGCGCGGCGAAGGTCTGCTTCGATCCGCGCCCACGGAGGGTCGCCGCCGAGGCGACGTTCTATCCGGTACTCCTCGACGGCAAGCCCATCGTCCGAGCTCCAACCCTTGGCGGAAAGGACTTCGACCCCATGGGCGGCGAGGGCTCCGGCCACTGCGGCGAGTAAGCCCGTCCGGTCGGGAGCGGCGACCAGACACGCAGTTACCCCGGGCACGAACCGCAACCCGCCGTCGCTTCGGACCTCGTCGAGGAGGGCGTGGTGCTCGGCGGTCGGAAATGCATCTAGTGCCGGTGACGGTGACTCACCGAGCATGTGCGCTCGCGTTGCCGCCACGAGTGTGCGGATCAAGCCGCCCTTCCACTCACTCCACGCGGATGGCCCCGTTGCCTTACTGTCAGCCTCCGTGAGCGCGGCAAGCAGTTCAAGGACCTCGATGCGGCCGACGGCATGGGCCATGGATTCGATCGTGGCGGGGTCGGACACATCGCGGCGCGTCGCCGTTTCGGGAACGGTGAGGTGATGTTCGACCATGGTCACCAGGACCAGGACGTCATCGGGCGAGTACCCCATGCGGGTGCCGATCTCTCGGACGAGGTCCATGCCGACGATCGTGTGATCGCCGGGAAAGCCTTTCCCGATGTCGTGAAGGAGTGCGCCGACGAGCAGGAGGTCGGGACGGTGGACACGCCGAACCAGCGCCGCGGCATTCGCCGCTGCTTCGCAAAGATGCCGGTCGACCGTGAAGCGGTGATATGCGTTGCGCTGTGGTTTGCATCGAACCGTCGACCACTCGGGAAGGACACGTTCGAGCAACCGAAATCGATCCAACGCCTCGAGCACCCGTATCGCACTTTGCCCGGCGCCGAGCAGGCTGACGAAGTGCTGGCGGGCGTCGTCCGGCCAGGGTCCCGTCAGCGGCTCCACGTCGGCGACGAGACGCTCGAGCGTCTCGGAGTCGATCGTCGCATCGGAGTGAGCGGCCACCGCGGCTAGGCGTAGCAACGAGACCACATCGAGCGGACCACTGGTACGGTCCCGGACTCGATCGCCGACCAGTTCGACGTTCGCTCCCAGAGAGAAGCGCTTCGGTTTTCCACCCCGACGGCCGCGTGTCGCCCACCGTTCCCAGAAACGCTCGGCGACCCACTGCAGTTCGCGTCCAGCGGACGACACTCGCAGCATCAATTCATCATCGGAGATGGCGAAGCGTTCGGCGGTTGCCAGCTGATCCTGAAGGAGAAGACGGTCGCCCGGACGGTGGGTCGCGCCGTGAAGCGCGGTGCGCACATCGAGCAACGTCTGGAGGTGCCGTTCGAGCGCCGAACGCGGAACTTCGAGGAACTCATGGAGTCCGTCAACCTCCGCCGCAAGCATCCAATCGATGGCGTGCAGGTCTCGTAGACCGCCAATTCCTTCTTTCAACTCGGGTTCGAGCAGGAATGCGACTTCGCCGTGTCGCTGGTGTCGTTCGGCGACCGATGCCGCTAGCGTGCCGATCCACTTCTCGCCACCGTCTTTCCACGCGCGCATACTTTTCGTGCGCGACCCTTCGGTGATCGATTCGTCACCGTGGATGTGGCGCATATTGAGAAACGACGTTGCTGTTTCCAGGTCCCGGCGAACCGATGCATGGAGCGTTTTGGGGGAGTGGGTAAGTGGACTTACCTTCCAGCCCAAGTCCCACAGCGGATACCAACATGCTGAAGCAACGGCGGACACGGTTGCTTCCGGCATGCCTTCAGGGTGCAGCAGGATAACGTCGAGGTCGGAGAAGGGACAGAGCTCTCGTTTGGCGGTGCCGGCCAGGGTGGCAAGAGCCCACCTCGGGGGGAGGTGTTCCTCGGCAAGATCACGCAGCGTGGACTCGGCGAGTTGCGCCAGCGCGTCGCGCTGCCGCGCCGGAGTCGTCGAGGTGTCGTTGACGACCGACAACCTGGCAGCGAGGCCGGCCTCGTCGGTCATCGGCTAGATCGCGTCGATGCCGCGTTCGCCGGTGCGGATGCGCACGACGTTGTCAAGGGGTGTCACCCAGATCTTGCCGTCACCGATTTTGTCGGTTCGGGCGGCGTTGATGATCGCGTCGACGACCGGCTCAACCTGATCGTCGGTGGCGATGACCTCGATGCGGATTTTCGGGACAAAGTCGATCGTGTATTCCTGCCCGCGGTACACCTCGGTGTGGCCGCGCTGGCGGCCGAACCCCTGAACCTCGCTCACGGTCATGCCGTGGATACCGACGGCCTGCAGGGCGGCCTTCACATCGTCGAGTTTGAATGGCTTGAGAATGGCGGAGACGAGCTTCATGATCAGATTCTCCCGGTGAACGAGTAGGCGGTTTCTTGGTGTTCGGCGAGATCGAGGCCCTCGGCCTCGGCTTCCTCGGACACTCGCAACCCGATGGTCTTGTGGATCGCCATGGCGATCACGAACGAGAAGAAGCCGGACCATGCGAGGGTGGCCCCGGAAGCGATCAGCTGGTTGATCAGTAACTTCGTCCCGCCGCCGTTGAACAAACCATCGGCACCGAGGCCGTTGACGCTCTTGGTGGCGAAGAACCCGAGCAGCAGCGAGCCGAGGAGGCCACCGATGAGGTGGACGCCGATCACGTCGAGCGCGTCATCGAGTTTCAGGATGGACTTGAGCTTGAGGCCGAGGTAGCAAACAACGCCAGCGATAGCCCCGATCAGCAACGCGCTCATGGTGTTCACGAACCCGGCACATGGAGTGATGGCGACCAGACCGGCCACGGCGCCCGACGCTGCGCCAAGCGTGGTTGCATGACCGCCCTTGACCCGCTCAGCGACAAGCCACGTGCACATCGCGGCTGCGGCCGCGATGTGGGTGTTCATGAACGCCTGCGCGGCGAGGTCGTTCGCTCCGAGTGCCGAACCGGCGTTGAAGCCGAACCAGCCAAACCACAAGATGCCCGTGCCGAGAAGCGTGAGGGGGAGCGAATGGGGTGGCATGGGCTCTCTGCCGTGCCCGCGGCGATTGCCGATGACCTTCACGAGCACGAGGGCGGCGATGCCGGCATTGATGTGGACAACCGCTCCGCCGGCGAAGTCGAGCGCGCCTCGTTTGAACAGCCATCCGGTCGGGCTGAACACCCAGTGGGCGATCGGTGCGTACACGATGAGCAACCACAGCGAGATGAACAGCGCATAGGCACCGAACTTGAGCCGATCGGCGGTCGCACCGGTGATGAGCGCCGGGGTGATGATCGCGAACATCATTTGGTAGGCGACGAAGAGCAGCGGCGGGATGACAAGCGCAAAATCGCCGGCGTACCCGGGGAGGCCCTTGGCGACGTCGGCGAGGCCGAGGAAATCGAGGTTGCCGATGAAGCCGCCACCATCACCGAAGGCAAGTGAGAATCCCACCAGGACCCACAGCACGCTGATGATTCCCATGGCAAAGAAGTTCTGCATGAGCATGCCGAGCACGTGGCGGGCTCGGACCATGCCGCCGTAGAAGAACGCCAGACCGGGCGTCATGAACAGGACGAGAGCGGCGGAGACGAGTACCCAGGCGGTACTTCCGGCGTCGATGGCTGCGAGCATGGGAGGGACCTCGGCGCGGACGGTATCGGAGGGGTGGCCGCGGCGGACTCAGGTTGCCTGGCCCGCGTTTCTTGATTGTGTACCGATTGTTTCGGCAGTGTGAACGAGTTCGGTTTTCGGTGGCTGCCGATGACGCGTTTCGCCGACCATTCGGTCGGTCACGGACGCGAGTTCAGCCGGCGGTTGCGCAGTTGGTCTTGACCACCGCGCCGTTGTTGAAACTGGTTCGCCCGCAGGCATTGATTGCTGAACCAGATCGCATCTTTGAGTAGACGGATCCCGAGCCCGGCCTCGTGCGCTTCGTGCTCGTCTTGTAGCCACCCATGTAGGCCGTGGCGGTGGTGACAGCGGCGGTGCCTCCGGCCGACGAAGTGACCCGGGCCCAGGAGGCATTGCAGCGGCGGGAGTATCGAAGGGTCACGACCTGTCGGCCAAACGTGCCGCCGGACGCTCGGTCTTCGTCAACCACGTTGTTGATACTCACGGCGTCGGTGGCGCAGCGCATGGCTACCGGGCTCTTGCCGTTGCACCCGGTTCCTCGGCAACCGACGCTTGGTGCTGCGACGGCGACGTTGG
>JAYSTV010000241.1:0-3570 GCA_043719425.1 Acidimicrobiia bacterium
ACCCTCATCGGCTTCTCCGACTACCTCCGCAAGCTCGCCTCGGTCGCCGCCGAGAAGGGTCTCGCACCCGGCGCCGACATCCCGATTCGCCGCATCATCGCCCACTTTGGGGCTGAGGACCGCGGGCCGATTGCCGAGGCATGGGGTGGCTCCGTCGATCGCGTGGTCGAGACGTTCGACTGGTACGGCGTGGGTGACACCGGTTGCATCGCCGGTGAGATCCCGGGCTCCGACGGGATGATGGTGTGGGGCGACGCGCACCTCACGGAAATTCTCGACATCGAGACCGGCACGGGCGTTCCCGATGGCGACCGCGGTGACCTGGTCGTCACGTGTCTGTTCAAAGACGACTGCTACCCCATCATCCGCTTCAACACCCACGACGTGTTCGCTCATCGCCCCGGCACGGCGGCGAACGGTCTGCCGTTTCAACGGCTCTCCGGCTTTCTTGGCCGCAGCGACAACATGGTCAAGCTCAAAGGCATCAACGTGTTCCCTCACGCATTTGGCGGGATTCTCGACGGTCTCGGTGACCCCGACCTCGTCGGTGAGTTCATCTGCATACTTACCAATGATTCCTCCGGACAGGGGACCCTGGCCGTCCGGATCGAACATCGCGTTCCGACCTCGGAGGGCGCAGCCAAGTACGAAGCGGTGTTCGCCGCCCGGCTCGGCGTGAAGGTCAACGTGGAGCTCGTGGCGGGGGGCGCCACCGCCGTACTCACCGAGGTCGAGCGTCGCCAGAAGCCGATCCGCCTCCTCGACCGTCGCGCATGAACACGCGGCACTCGCTCGACACGATCGGCCGTGAACTCGGCGCAGTGATCAACATCGTTGATCCACTCGCCTCCTCGGCGGGAGGCGCGTTGGCCGGAGTTCCAGTGGCAGTGAAGGCGAACATCGCCGTCACCGGCCAGGCGTGGTCAGCGGCGATCGACGCACGGCGCGAGCTGATGTCTGTCGACGATGCCCCGGTCGTACGCGCCCTTCGCCGTGAGGGCGCCGACATCGTCGCCATGCTCAACATGGCCGAGGCTGCCCTCGGTGCGACAACGAACAACGAGGCCTACGGAATCGGCCACAACCCCCAGAACCGCGCCCGCACTTGCGGCGGATCGAGCGGTGGATCGGGGGCCGTTGTGGGGGCTGGGCTCGTGCCGCTGGCTCTCGGCACCGACACGATGGGCTCGGTTCGCGTGCCGGCGTCGTACTGCGGCTGCGTCGGTTTCAAGCCGTCGAACGGTCTCGTCTCATTGCGGGGCGTGGTTCCCCTGTCCACGCTGCTGGATTGTGTCGGGCCGCTCGCCGTCAACGTCACCACGGCGATCGCGGCACTACGAGTGATGTGCGCGCCTGCGGCTAGTGGACCGTGGAGCGGCCGCGCCGCGACCCTCAACTGGGACCTCCCGGCCGCCCTTCCGCGCCGTCTCGTGGTGCCGACGGAAGTCCTCACCCACGACCTCGAACCCGACGTCGACGCCGCCTTCGAACGAGTCATCGAGCTCCTTCGAGACCACGGCGTCGAGATCGTCGAGCAACCGCTCGGTATCGACCTCGGCCTGCTCCGTCGTCGCGGCCTCCTTCTCTGCGAAGCCGAAGGCGCGGCGTTTCATGCCGACCTCCTCGCCACCCACCCGGAAGGGTTCTCCGAATCGCTGCGGTCCATGCTCGCCTTCGGTGCCTCGAAATCCGCCGTCGATCTAGCACGCGCGCTTACGGACCTCCAATCAATGGGTGCACAGGTCGGCCAGGTCTTGGACGATGCTGCGGCCGATAGCTTTCTCACCCCGACCACCCCGCAGGTTGCCTTCCCGGTCGATGCGCGCGTGCCCGCCGACCAGGCCGACTTCACCGCCTTCGCCAACGTGGCCGGCCTTCCGGCGATCTCCCTCCCGTGCGGCCGCGATGGCAACGCCATGCCCATCGGCATCCAGCTGATCGGCCGCCGTCTGGCCGACGACCGCCTCGCCGCACACGCCCTCGCCCTCGAGGCGCTGGTCAGTGCGTAGCGCGTCACCGTCGCCCAGTTCGATTGGTTTGATCGCCCAGATCGGCCAAGTTTCGGTCTGTCAGCGGGGGAAACAGCCGAACCGGGCGATGGAGCCACGGCAGCTGGGCGATCGGGCGACACCGGCACGGCCCCAGTTGGACGCCCTGCATCGTTTCGATGAATATGCAGGCCAGACCTTGCATCTATGCACGAACCGAGGAGCCCCGTGGCTTGTACCGCCGACCCTGCCCAGTACCGTTTCGCCGATTCGCTTCGCGCCGGTGTCTCGGGAAAGCGCGTCCTCATCACGGGCTCGGGCAAGGACGGCGGCATTGGTCAGGCATTTGCCCTCGCCGCCGGTCTGAACGGGGCGGACAGTGTGTGCGTGCACTTCCATCGCTCGTATACCGACGGATTCGACCTGGTCAACGCCCTACGAGCCGAGGGCGTGAACGCCTTTCCCTGTCAGGCCGACGTGACCAGCACCGGAGACCTCTGGGCCACCCGCAGCTACATCATCGACCAGATGGGCGGTCGGCCACCCGACCTGCTGGTCTGCAACTCGGGTCTCACGGAGAAGGGCTACTCGTTCGGTCGGGCCCTCCGGGAAGTCGAGAACGAACCGGCGGCGGTTCGACGCGCACGCGTTCGTCAGCACTTCATCGACAACCTCGAAGAGAGCCGGCTCGTCCTCGATACCAAGATCGACGGGTTCCTGGCGATGACCCACCTGTGGGCTGGCGAGGCGCTCCACGCGAAGACGACGATGCGCATCATCTACGTCTCCAGCCGCCAAGCGATTGATCCCGGTGCCAGCGTGCCCGGGTATGCCGTCGCCAATTTCGCCGTGCTTGCGCTTCCTCGAGTGCTCGCCGTGAACCTCGGTAAGTTCGCCGACCAGATCTCCGCATCGAGCGTGCTGTTTCCGTTCATCCGCACCGGCATGACCGACGAATACGCCACGAACGACAAGGTCTTTGGCCGCTGGCAGCCCCGCATGCTCGAGCCCTACGAGGCGGCCGAGGCATTCCTGCAACTCCTCGCTCAACCCGAAGCAGAAACCAACCTGGGCAACTACGAGCTGCTCGTCGACGCCCACGAACCGGGGGTCCGGGTGAGCTGGTCGCAGGTCGTCCTCGACCCGGTGGAGACGCCTGCAGCGTGGTCGAGTCAGGCGCCCCTCGACTTCGTGTGAGCGACTTTGCGCCGGTCGGGCCGGTACCGTGCCACGCCGGGTACCCTTGACGTCATGAGTGAATGGCATCCGGCCTTCGAGGAGTACTGCGAGTGCATCTTCGAACTCGACGAGGACAACGTCGATGTGATCCAGGCCCGGATGGCCGAACGAATGGGCGTGTCGCGCCCCTCGGTGTCGGAGATGATCAAGAAGATGGAGGCCGAAGGCCTTGTGGTCGCCTCGCGCACGGCCATCACCCTGACTGCGACCGGTCGTCGACTGGCCGAGTCCGTCGTCCGGAAGCACCGCCTCGCCGAACGCTTCCTCACCGACATCCTCGGCATGTCGTGGGCCGACGCCCACCACGAGGCGGGCAAGTGGGAACACGTGATCTCCGACCCGG
>JAYSTV010000242.1:0-3568 GCA_043719425.1 Acidimicrobiia bacterium
CCGAGTGGGCCTGTCCGGGGCACTCGTGACGGCCGGGAAACAACGTTTGCGGCTCGTCCCGACGCACCCCGACCAACTGCCCAGGGACGGCCGAAGCCAGTTTTGGGCGGCGAACCACCTCTGCCGGGTGAGGGCCGCGCCGTGGCCAACGAGCCTCCCGAGGCGCCCCCGCCCGACGACGCCTATTTTGGTCCCTCGGGTGATACCGGCTGGTCACCAGGGTCGCGAGGGTCCGAAACTGGGAGTGGCGGACGCTTCGCCCAGCCCCGTCGAGGACCCTCGCCGTTGGCGAGCCGGTCGGGTGGGCGAGCGTCGTCGGCCTCGCTCGTCGCCCGAGCGGCGTCGGACCGGGCCGGGTCGGCCGAGCTCGAGGTGCTGCGGTGGGTCGTCGCCGATCCCGGCCGGGTACTGGCGTGGCTCGACGGGGTTCTGTTCATTGATCCGTTGCTGCGGGCCGCCTTTGAGCTCGCCGTCGAGGAGCCCGATCTGCCCGCCGCGGCTGAGCTTGTTGCTGAACGGGGCGGCGAGCCCACCGAAGTGGCTGCGCTCGACGTGCTCTTTCGTCTCGCTGTCGAAGCCCCGACCCACGAACCCGACGACGCGGTCTCGCGGATCGTCGGCAACGCCACGTCGCGGGCCATTGCCGACCTCGCCGCCGCGTCCGCCGCGGGGGTCGACGACGCCCGGGTCGACGTGAGTGCCGTCGGCCACCTGCGGCGCCTCCACGAGCGTCTGCTGAACCCCGATCAGGCGGTACGGGTCGAGGCGCTTGGGCTGTTGGTACCCTGGCTTGTGGCTTGGGGACATCGATCGTGAGCGATTACCCCGAAGATGGAGCGGCGGAGAAGCCTTCGAGCCCTGATGGCGGTGACGGGCAGTTTCGGTCGACCTACATGGGTCGTTCGGCGTCATCGTCGGATCCGGTGCGCCAGTACCTTCGCGAAATCGGCCGAGTGTCGTTGCTCAACGCTGAGGGCGAGGTGGCGTTGGCCATTCGTATCGCCGCCGGGATCGCGGCAGAAACGAAGTTGGCCGAGCTGGTCGCCGCCGGAACCGTCGATGCCCTCGAGTTCTCCGAACGCCGCAAGCTTGATCGTGTGGTCAAGGACGGGGCGCGCGCCAAAGACGAGCTCACCGAAGCGAACCTTCGTCTCGTGGTGTCGATCGCCAAGCGCTACGCCGGTCGGGGAATGAACCTTCTCGATCTTATTCAGGAAGGCAACCTGGGGCTCATGCGGGCGGTCGAGCGGTTCGACCACACGAAGGGCTTCAAGTTCTCCACCTACGCCACCTGGTGGATTCGTCAGGCGATCACCCGGGCGATTGCCGATCAGGCTCGTACGATCCGCATCCCCGTGCACATGGTTGACGTGATCCTTCTGGTCACCAGAACCCAGCGGGAGATGTTGCAGGAAATGGGCCGCGAACCGACCACAGCCGAGATCGGGGCGCGCATCGACTTGAGTGCCGAGCGGGTTCGCGAACTGCAGCGCATGGCCTATGACCCGGTGTCACTGGAGTCGCCTGTTGGTGAGGACGATGGCAGCACGCTGGGCGATTTCATCGAAGACGAATCGGCTATTGCCCCGGCCGAAGAGGCGGTCAAGAAAGTTCGCCGCCAGGCCGTTGAGCGGGCGCTCTCGGAGCTCAACGAACGCGAGCGTGAGGTCGTGCGTCGCCGATTCGGGCTCGACGACGGCCAGCCCCGCACGCTCGAGCAGGTCGGTAAGGAGTTCCAGGTCACCCGCGAACGGATCCGCCAAATCGAGACGAAGACCCTGGCGAAGCTGCGTCACCCGCAACGCAGTCAGAGGCTCAAGGAATACCTCGAGGAGTAACATCTCGCAGGGCTCCGCCCCGTGTGCCCCGGCCTCGTGTTTCTTGCCGGGGTGTCGTTCGGGGGTTTGCTGCCGGCCTCACTGGGCCAGCGCGGCCTCAGCCGAGGTTGTTGTCCATGGCGGTCCAGCGGGTGGTGGCGCGGCGGACTTCTTCCATGCCGAGGATGGCTTCGCTCACGAGGTCCTCGATCTCGGGGTTGCCTGATGTGCGGGCCCGGTGGGCCACCCCGATCCACGGGCGGAGGACGAGTTCGTGGCCGTCGAAGTAGATCGGTGTGGCGAGTGATTCGGTGACCCGATCGGCGACGTCAACGGCATAGCCGCGACCGATGTCTTGGGCCATGCCCGCAGCGACGGCGATGAACACATCATCGCTGTGCCGACCGCGGATATCTTCGCTGCGAAGAGCCGTGGCCAGGCGGGCGGCGCTTACTCGCACGACTTCGTCGGACACATGGGACCCGAAGGCGTCGGTGATGGCCTTGAGCCCGTCGAGGTTGATGGCGAGTACGGCGAGATGCTCGCCGGTGCGCTTGGCCCGATGAAGCGCCGCCGCGCCGAGCTCGAGCGTGCGTTCGCGATTGGCCAGCCCAGTGATGGGATCGAGCGAGCCCACATGGCCGAGTCGCTCAAGGAGATGGTGACGGTCGGTGGCGTCGATGAGGCGAACGAGCGTGCCGCTGAGAGAGGCGTCATCGGGCTCGTGAACGACGAGGTCGACGACCGGCTCGCGGCCGTCATGGAGTCGCAGCCTCACGTTTTCGGCGACGACCGGCTTCGGACGATCGGTGTGACCTCGCAGGACGAGCCGCTCGAAGTCTTCCGGGTTGACGAAGGGAAGAACGGACCTGGTGTCGCCGCCGATGAGCGCCTCGCTGTCGCAGCCAAGAAGTCGAAGCGTGGCGCCTCCCGCTTGCACGATGGTGTCGTTTTCCACGACGAGGACCACGTCCGACGAAGTCACGTCGAAAATCGAACTCCGATCGGCGGCAAGGCGATCACGATGCAGAAGTCGAGCCGACACCGTGACCATGGCGGCGAACGGCAGAGCCACCCCGCCGACGAGCAGCGCGGCAGTCGTGGGGTTGGTATCGACCCGGGCCAGACCGACAGCTGCGCTCACCGCACCGCCAGCTCCGATGAGTAGGAGCGCAAGGTCCCCCCGTCGACGACGGCGGGGGAGAACTGGGGGAGTGGCCGACACGCCAAGAGCATCGACGCAGTGCAGGTGTTTCTGTGTAGGCCGAACGCATCAACGGCAACGGTCGATGACGGCGGCGACAGCCAGCAGAAACGGTGTGTGAGCTGAACAAATTGGGCGACAATGGCAGCCATGGTTCGCACTTCGTGGTCGTTGACGGTTCGCATCGCTAGTCTCGCCGTGGTGCTGGCTGCGGGCGCCCTGGGGTGCTCGAACTCGGCCGACGATGCCGTCGACACGTTTGCGTCGGACACGGTCGCCGCGGCTGCCGATACGGGTGCCGGGTCGGTCGGCGAGGGACCGCTGGCGGTGGCTGCGGCCAGCTCCGAGGCCGAGCTGGCCAAACGCCGGGCCGAAGCGGGGGCCACGCTCAAGTCGTTCACCGTTACCGTCACGGCGCCGGCCGACCTGGCCGCCAAGTTCACCCCTGACACCAGCGGGTCACTCTGCTCGGGGCCAGGAACGGTGGTCGACGGTGAGTCCTTCGAGGTGTCTTACACCTCGTCGAAGGACACGAAGGTGACGGCTC
>JAYSTV010000243.1:0-3567 GCA_043719425.1 Acidimicrobiia bacterium
GGATGTGTTGAAGAAGCGACAACAGCGGTGTTCGGAGGCGCCAACGTTGTGTCGGCGCTGGCGAAGATCGAGGAACTCGACTCGCGGGCCGAGGCCGACGAACGCCTGGTCAAAGCCCGAGCTGACTGGGCGAATTGCATGAGGAAGCAGGGATTCGAGTACTCGGAGCCGAACGCTGTCGACGTGGGAATCACCGAGAAGCTCGCTGCTTTGGTCGGCCCCGCCGCGGCGAAAGCACTGGGGGAAGAGGGAACGTTCAGCCCACTGGTGTTCGGAACCAATGCCCTCCCCGTCTACAACAAAGCTGCCCTGGCGCAGTTGCAGGCGGAGGAAATAGCCACAGCACAGGCCGACCTTGACTGCGAGGAGAAGTACGTCGTGGACGTAGAGGACAAGGTGAAGGCCGAGTATGTGAAGAAGTTCGCACAGGAGAACGCCGTGCTCCTGTCCAAAGCACAGTCGGAATTGGAGAAACGTAAGTGAAGCGATCGGTCGTGGCGGGTGGAATGGCGCTCGTTGTCGGCGTGTCGACGGGAGCCGGGTGGCTCGCAGCATCTCGCGTGAAATCGCCCGCCAAGTTGGCGGCCGAGGCTGCTCCTCCAGAAGCGTCTCTGATCACGTATCCGGTTGAGAAGCGCGTGCTCAGCTCGGATCTCATCGTTCGAGGCACGATGCGTTATAGCGATCCGATTGTGGTCGTGCTCGCTCCTTCAGCTCTTCGTCCGCCGCCCGTCCTGGTGAGTCAGGCGCCGGTGAAGGGAGCGACGCTCAACGAGGGCGACGTCGCTATGGTCGTTTCGGGTCGACCCGTGTTCGTCGTAAAGGGTGCCACGCCCGGATTTCGTGATCTCGGACCCGGTGCGGTCGGCGCCGACGTTCGCCAACTGGAGGACTTCCTGCAGCGTCAGGGCTTTGATCCCGGGACCGTGGACGATACGTACGACGGAGCAACTGCCACCGCAGTGACGAAGTGGTACACCAAGGGCGGTTATCAGGCGTTGGGACCGAACGACCAACAACGCGCCACGCTTCGACTCGCCGAGTCCGCGCTAAGCGCGGCAACCGATCGCCTCGTTCAGGCCAAACAGGCCGACCTTCTCAACCGCACAGGTGCGAAGCCGGTCGACATCATCGACGCGAAGGCAGCAGGTGACACGGCGAGAGCAACGGCGGCTGCGGCTCGAATCGCAGCAGAGCGAGACGCAGACCGGGGCCAGGCGGACCTAGCCCTCAAAGAGGCGGATCTCCTCAACAAAGGCGCTGATCTCGCAACCAAAAGGTCCGCCGTAGAAGTGGCGGGAATACTTCTGGACGACGCTCGCCGACGCGATGGACTCGTGGCATTGGGCGTGAACGCGGGCACGGGTGTCGCCGTGACGCCCCAGCAACTTGCTCTCTTGCAAGATGGTGTCAACGAGGGCGTCATGGCGGTCGCTGCGGCCGAAGCCGATTTGTCTGCTTCGGAAGCGATTGCCAACAGCGTGCGCGTCGCCGGTGAAGCATCCGGAGCGGAAGCGCGCACCAAACTCAATGGGGTTTCCACAAACGTTCTCGACGGACTCACACAGCAAGAACAACTCAACGTCGTTGCCGCCATCAAAAATGCCCAGGCGGCGTTGGCACTCGTCGAGGCGGCAGCGGCGAAGGACAATGCCGTTGCTGCGGCGGATCTGGCCACCAAGAGGGCAGTTCTTGCCACCGCGAAATCGAGAGCGACTCAGGCTCAACAACGCATCGAGAACGCCAAGGCCGGAGTTGACCCGGCGACCGGTCTGCCGCTTTCGACGACCGGTGACCGCGCCAACAGTCAATTGGCCTTGAAACAGGCCGAAGTTGGCCTTCGGCAGGCGCAGATTGCCTTAACTCCGGTAGAAGCTCTCTTGGCTGCGGTTCAGAATGACGTCGACACACTGCGACGCGTGAACGCGCTCACGGCGACGGCGAATCAACAAGCGATTTCGGATTCGGACAATCGTGTCGAGGCGGCGAAAGCTCGACTCCTCGCCTTGGGTCGGCCCGGCGCCGGTTCTGCGAATCTCGGCCGAGCGGTCGATGTCGCAACGGCCGAGGTCGGCCGCCTGCAATCCGAGCTGCAAAGGTACGCGAGCGCGGTTGGAGTTCAGGTTCCGGCGAATGAACTCGTCTTCTTTCCCAGCCTGCCGCTTCGGATCGACGATACGAAGATCAAGCGGGGTGATCCGGCGACGGCCGAGGTCATGACCGTAAGCGGAACCAGACTGGCCGTTGACGCAGCGCTGTTGACAACCGAGGCGAGGCTCACGCGACTTGGCGCGCTCTCCACCATCGAAGCTCCGGAGTATTCGTACACCAGCAAAGGTACGATCACCTTTTTCGCCGACAAGCCAGGCCTGCGTGGTACGGATTTACAGCACATCGCCATCGAGATAACTCCCGAAGACAGCTCGACTCAATTGGTCGGTGCGTCCGTACGGATCACGATACCGACCAAGACGACCAATGGGGAGGCATTGATTGTTCCGGTGAGCGCGCTGTCCGTTCGTGCCACAGGAAGTACCCAGCTTCAGATTCAAGATTCGCCCGGAGTCGTGCGGACCGTCGTGGTGACAGCGGGGCTATCAGCCCAAGGTTTCGTGGAGGTTGTTCCTTTGAACGGTTCGGTCAAGGCGGGTGATCGGGTCGTAATCGGTGCCGACGGGCCGGTGACTACTGACCCATTGTCACGGGACGCGGGTTCGCCGACCACCGCACCATTGGACTCGGTTGAACCCAAGGCAGCAACGTCCGTCGAGGGCGGAGTTACTTCGACCGCGCCTACGAGCCCATAGGAACAGGGATGTCTCGGGAACAGCAAGCCGACGAGACCAACACACCGGGAGGCGACCTGCCGCAGGAGCCACGTGTCCTTCTTGAACTCATACAGGTGAGCAAGGTCTTTCCGACCACGCCGCCGGTAAACGCATTGTCCGAAGTGAACGTCCGGATTCTGCCCGGTGAGTATGTTGCGATCGAAGGTCAGTCGGGCTCAGGTAAGTCAACACTGCTGAACGTTCTTGGATGCCTCGACCGACACACCAGCGGTACCTACCTCTTCGACGGGATAGACACGTCGGAGCTCAGTGACTCTGAGCGTGCCGAGCTGCGGGGTAACCGGATCGGGTTTGTCTTCCAGGCCTTTCACCTACTTGCCCATCGCAGCGTTCTCGAGAACGTGATGCTCGGTGAGTTGTACCTCGCCAATCCAAGGTCGGAGCGCCGGAAGGAAGCCCTTGAGTGTCTTGACCAGGTTGGGATGAACCATCGGATTTCGTTTCTGCCGACGCGACTGTCGGGCGGTGAAAGGCAACGTGTGGCCATCGCCCGTGCGCTCATGGGCGACCCCGGAGTTCTTCTCTGCGACGAGCCGACCGGGAATCTCGATACCAAGAACACGGAGATGGTCCTGGATCTTCTCGATGCTCTCGTCGCTCGGGGTATCACGGTGTTGGTCATCACCCATGAGAGTTCCGTTGCCAAGCGTGCTCAGAGGCGACTTCGGATCGTGGACGGCTTCGTGTCCGAGCTCGTAGGGGCCGGATCTTGAGAATC
>JAYSTV010000244.1:0-3565 GCA_043719425.1 Acidimicrobiia bacterium
GCTTCAAGTTGATTGGCGGCCAGTTCCCGCAACTGCACGGCGATCTCCTCGGCGGCGACCACGACGGCGCGTCCGTTGTTGAAAATGGTCTGGCTGCCGGCGGAGCCGAAGTCCCATGGTGCTGCCGACGTGTCCTGGTACACCAGGGAGAAGTCCTCAGCGCGCATACCAAGCACGCGAGCGGCGAGCAGGGGCAGGGCCATGACTGATCCCGACCCGTTCTCCTGCGCGCCCGTGATGATGGTGCCGGATCCGTCACCGTTCAGCTTCATGTAGGCACCCGACGCCATGGGGAACGACGGCCAGAATGCACACGAGACCCCGATCGCCTCGTCGTCGGGAAGTTCGCGGCCGTAGCCGATCAACTCCGTCGCCCGCTCCAGACACGAGGTCGCCCCGATTTCGTCGAAGACCTGTCCGGTCGCCGTTGTGTCACCGGCGTGAACCAGATTGCGGCGGCGGAACTCCACGGGATCAAGACCGACAGCCGCGGCCACTTCGTCGAGGTGTTGCTCCAGACCCCAGCACACGGTCGGCGCCGCGGGAGCGCGAACCGAACCGGTGGGCTGCGTGTTCGTGTAGATCAGGTGCGACCACACCTCCACGTGGGGGATGCGATACGGGCCGACGGCAAAGTGGGCGGCGAGCTGCGTCGAGACCGGCTCGTCGGCGGAGTACGCGCCGTTCTCGATGAGGACCCTCGCTCGCCGGGCAAGCAAGGTGCCGTCCATGGCAACGCCAGTCTCGAACTCGAGCACCATGCGCTCACGCCGGTGGTCCGGCGCAAGGAACTCCTCTTCCCGATTGAACACCACCTTCACCGGTCGACCGGCGGCTCGTGCCAGCGCGGCAACGTGCGGCTCGAAGTGCGGCTCGCACTTTCCTCCGAAGCCGCCGCCGAGCAGCGGCACGATCACGCGGACCGCGGATTCCGGGATGCACAACGAGGCGGCGACGTGCGAACGCGCCGGGAACGGCACCTGGGTCGACGAGTGGATCGTGACCTCTCGGCCCGACCACTCCGCCAAGATCGCCCGAGGCTCCATGGGAGTGGGCTGCGAACCGTCGGCCACGTAACGGCTGCGCACCACGTGATCGGCGACGGCAAACGCCGCATCGACGTCGCCCTTCACAATTGCGCACCGCGTCGCCTCGTTGCGGTCACGAACGACATCGCCGCTCACGGTGTACTTCGCCCAGTCCTCGTGCACGAGCGGGCTCCCAGGGAGCAGCGCGGCCTCAAGATCCACGACGGCGGGCAACAACTCGAAATCGATCTCGATCATGGCGGCGGCCTGGCGGGCGAGTGCGGGAGTTCTCGCGGCAACTGCGGCAATCGCCTCGCCTTCCCACCGCACGACCTCATGGGCGAACAGCGAACGGTCCTGAACGTAGATACCGTGACGAACGGTGCCCACGTCGGCCGCCGTGATCACCGCGAAGACGCCGGGCAATGCCCGGGCTTTGCTGGTGTCGAGGCGGGTGATCCGAGCGTGCGGAACGCCCGCGAAGCGAAACGCACCGTGCGCCATGCCGGCGACGGTCAGATCGGCCACATATCGCCCGCTGCCCGTCACTTTGGCGCGACCATCAGCGCGCATACGACCGGTCATCTGCATCGTTTCGGTAACCATGATCCGCGTCCTCTGGAGCCGTGAGCTGGCCCCACGAATTTCAGTCGACGGGCACCCGCGACGACCTCCGGTCGTCGCGGCTGAAATATATCAGCGCTTCGAATGAACGGTGGTTGGGAGCCGTGCGCTGATCAGACGGCCGCGGCCTCCAGTTTGATCTGCATCTTGCGGAGTTGCTCCAACGAGAGGTGGCATCGCAGATAGTGCCCGGGCTCGGCTTCGACCAGCTCGGGCTCGACGGTGTCGCAGAGCTGCTCGACTCCGCTGCCTTCCCGACGCGGACACCGGGTGTGCAGAACACAGCCACTCGGCGGGTTGGCCACGCTCGGCACTTCGCCGACCAGGCGAACACGGTTCGTTGCTTCGCCGTCGACGCTCGGCAGCGACGAGACGAGCGCCTCGGTATAGGGGTGGTGAGGACCAGAGAACACCTTGTCCGCCGGACCGAGTTCCATGATCCGACCGAGGTAGAGCACCGCAATGCGGTCGGACAGGTAGCGGACGACACCGAGGTCGTGCGAGATGAACAGGTAGCTCACGTTTTCGGTGCGCTGGAGATCCACCAAGAGATTGAGAATCGCCGCCTGCACCGACACGTCGAGTGCCGAGGTCGGTTCGTCGCACACGACGAGTCGCGGGTTCCCGGCAAAAGCTCGAGCGATCGCCACCCGCTGTTTCAGTCCACCCGACAGCATCACCGGTTTCGCCGCGTGCAGACGCGCGTCGACGCGCATCTCGGTGAGCAACTCATCGGAGCGGGCCAAGCCCTGTTCCTTCGATGTCCCGCCGAGCTTCACGACGGCACGACTCACGATGCGACGAACCGCGTGCCGGCGGTTGAGTGCAGAGTCAGGATTCTGAAAGACGATCTGCACCGCACCGACATCTTTCGGAGTCCGCTGGGCGAGGGAAGCACCGAGTGCCTTCCCGTCGAGCTCGACGACGCTGCCGCCATCGGGATGCGTAAGACCGAGCAGCACCTTCGCGAGTGTGGTCTTTCCGGATCCGGATTCGCCGACCAGTCCGAGCGTTTCGCCAGCCGCCACCGAAAGGGCGATATCAGTAAGCACACGGACGGTCTCATCGGCCTTGCCGAAGGTTTTCGAGAGGCCGGCGAGGTTGATGAGCGATCCGTCATTGGGAGCTCTCGTCGAACCAGCAATCACGATGTCCGTGGTTTCGGTGGTGCGCGGCAGATTCGGGGCGAGGTCCGGATGGAAGCAGCGACTGCGATGGCCGTCGCCGAGATCAACTACCGGTGGCTTTTCGGTTCGGCACTGATCAGTGGCGATCGGACAACGATCGACGTAGACACACCCGTTCATAACGGTGCCGAGGGGCGGCAACGTGCCTGGGATGGTGTCTAGCCGGTGCAGGTCCTTCCGCAATCCGGCTCGCGGAATGCAGCGGAGCAGGCCCACGGTATAGGGGTGTCGCGCCTCGTTCAGGATCTCGACGGTGGCGCCTTCTTCCACCAGCTGTCCGGCATAGAGCACCCCGACCCGGTCGCACATCGATCGAATAACGCCGAGGTTGTGGCTGATGAACAGCACGGAAGTACCCATCTCGGTGCGCAGAGCGCGCACGAGGTCGAGGACTTCGGCTTCGACGGTGGCGTCGAGCCCGGTGGTCGGCTCGTCGAGGATGAGCAAGCGCGGGTTCGTCGCGAGTGCCATCGCAATCACGACGCGCTGGGCCATGCCACCGGACAGTTCATGCGGGTAACGCCGCATGACTTTGCCGACGTCGGCGATTTGTACCCGCTTCAGTGCCTCTTCCGTTCGGAGCATCGCATCGGCCTTCGACGCCCCGTCGATGGTGAACACTTCGGCGATCTGGCTGCCGACCCGAATCGATGGATTCAACGCCGCGATTGGGCTCTGGTACACCATTGAGATCGCGCTACTGCGAAGCGCGCGTACTTCTTCGAC
>JAYSTV010000245.1:0-3556 GCA_043719425.1 Acidimicrobiia bacterium
AATGTTCTCGCGGCCTACGACACCGGGGAGATCGCCCGGCTGTTTGACCTTGGTCACGTGCAGGGTGATCTCGGCCACCTCGGGGCCGATGGGATTGCCGTCGGAACCGAGAACGGCCACACGGCGGTTCACCTCGGTGACACGCGGACGATCACATTTCCGACCGGCGCGACGACGTTCACGGTTCGGGCGACCTACGACCGGGTCGTGCACTTCGTCGGTAGTCAATTTGTTGACCTCACCGCCCTTGAAGCAAATGTGCCGTTCACGATCGACTCGCGGATCTACCTCGACGCTCGCGACCTGTCCGTCATCGACCGTGCCGCGGCGACTTACCCGACGGCCAAGGTGCTCACGATCGACGCATTCATTGCCCAGGAGGACGGAACCATCAACACGATTCTCACGTTGATGTACGTGCTCCTTGGCCTGGCCGTCGTTCTTGCCCTGCTTGGCATCGCCAACACGCTGGCGCTCTCTATCCACGAACGCCGCCGTGAACTCGGCCTCTTGCGAGCGGTGGGCATGACGCGTGCCCAAGTGCGGGCGTCGGTCCGGTGGGAATCGGTGATCATCGCCCTCTTCGGCACGACCCTCGGCCTTGGCCTCGGATCGTTCGTTGGCTGGGCCATGGTCAGCGCGAGCGCGACGCAGGGTTTTGGTGAGCTCGTCGTTCCGGTCGTTCCCTTGCTCGTAGTCACGGTCATGGCCGTCGGGGCCGGCGTCGCGGCGGCCCTCGTGCCCGCCCGACGCGCCGCCCGCATCGACATCCTGTCGGCCATCGCCGCGGGTTGAACCTGTCCCGAGCGGGCATCCCACATCGGCATGATCGGCATCCCACATCGGCACGAAACGGGGTCAGTTGGCCTCGGGAACCGGTATGTGGGATGTCGGACCGATGCATGTGGGATGGCCACGACTGTCGCGCCGTAGGGATCTCGAGACGTACGAATAGCTCGGCTTGCATCTGGCCATCGGCGACATCGACCCCGACCGGGTCGTGAACGGCCGGTCAAACCTCGACATCATCGCCGCCCTGTCGACCCCGTTCGATCGGCAGTACCACCCGTGTCGTGAGGCGTATGCGAACGAATTGACGCCGAAGGGGACGACGCTCGAGTTCGAGGACTGGACCGACACAAAGGTGTTCGCCGGAACGAAACGCGACGTACTTGTGTACCTGCCGCCGAACTTCGATCCGTCGGGCCCGCCGCCCTCGCTCCTGATCTGCAACGACGGCTACGGCTACGCCTCGCCGACAGGTCCGGTGCGCGCCATGACGGTGCTCGACAACCTGTTGCGGGGAGGTCGCATCGGGCCCACGGTCGCTGTGTTTGCGAACCCCGGCCGCCCGCTCGACGCGCCGAGTCGAAAGCAGATCCCTACTGGACAGCGCGATGACCCTCGAGCGGTGCAACAACGGAGCATCGAATACGACACCGTCAACGATCACTATGCGCGCTTTCTTGTTGACGACCTACTGCCCTTCGTCGAGTCACAGATCAACGGCGCGCTGACGAATGACCCAACCAAGCGGACGGTGTGCGGCATTAGTAGCGGCGGAATTTGCGCGCTGACCGCGGCATGGTTCCGTCCGGACGCCTTCGGTCGGGTCATGAGCCACTGCGGATCGTTCACCGCCATTCGTGGCGGCCACAACTATCCGTACCTCATCCGATCAACGCCCCGAAAGCCGATCAGAGTGTGGATGCAGAGCGGCGAGCACGACGCCAACACCCTGCACGGGCATTGGCCGCTGGCCAACAAGGAAGTCGCAGCTGCGCTTGCCTAGGCCGGCTACGAGGTCAACTTCGTCTTCGGTGAAGGCGGCCACAACCTCGCCTACGCTGGAGCCGTGTTCGCTGACGGCCTGCGCTGGCTGTGGAGCCCGCCGGCGTCGTAGTTGCGCTCGCCGCGTTACGCGTTACGCGCTACGCGTTGACGGCTTTGCGCACCGAGACCGGAATTGCGCTCATGAGCGGCAGGCCGGTGATCGGGTCATAGGCCGACGCTGCATCGGTGAGGCGTCCGGTGGTGTCACCCAGCGTGTACGGATCGCTCGCCGGACCGCGATCACCCGGCAGATCGCCCCAGGCATGGGCCATCGACACGGTGCCAACCTTCACGTCGGGCGCGGCCTTCGCCACCACTCGCAGCGTGCCGCGAGTCGAGGTGATCTCCAGCAGGTCACCGTCGACCGCACCCCAACTCACGAGATCGGTCGGATGTACGTGGGCATACGATGTCTTCTCTTTGGATCGCAGAATCTCCAGCTCTCGACCCGATGAGTTGAAGACGGCCTTCAACCGGCGCGACGCCATGCGGTGAGTGAAGACAAGGGCATCGAAGCCGTCGAGGTTCTCGAACGAGTTCGACGAGCTGCGGATCCCGCGAAGTTCGTCGACAACGCCCTCCGGCGTGAGCTGGAACCGACCGGTCGCATCGTCATCGGGCGGCTGCACGTCCATACGCAATTCCTCATGGATCACCGCGCCGCTTTGAGCCCGCATCTCGCTCCACGGTACGCGCACATACGGATAGCTCCGCTCGAGGAGTTCGTTGGGCGTGAGCACTTCGTCGGGCCCGAGCGGGCCACCGGGCAGATCGAGGGTCAGGCTCATGCGCTTGGCCAACTCGATGAAGAGGCCCGCCTCGTCGACCAGCTCAGGATCGGGCTCGAGAATCGCATCGGTGTACATCACGTAGGGGTCCTCGAACCAGCGGTCCACGTTGGTCGGCACGTCGGGACGTTCGAGGGAGAGGCGAGATGGAATGATGTAGTCCGCCAGACGGGCGGTTGCCGACACCGTGATGTCGAGGGCCACATGAAGCTCTAGCGACTCGAGGGCTCGGACCACCGTCGTCTGATCCGGCCACGCCACCACGGGGTTGCCGCCGACGGTGAACAGCGAACGAATCTGCCCCTCGCCTTCGAGCAGGATTTCGTCGGCGAGTGCCGCGGTCGGGCCCTGACCGAGGATGGAGTGCAGGCCCTTGACGCGCGCCTGAGGTCCATTGGTGAGCATCTCGGGCCGGGGTGCGTTCACCTGGGCCTTCGGCGGCCGCGGCTTCTCGCCCAGCGACAGCACGCCGGTTGGGCACTGCGCCGAGTCTCCTTCGCGCGCATATCTTCCGCCGAGCACGTTGAACGACTGGACCATGTGTTCCAACAGGGTTCCGTGCGGGGCCATGTTCGGTCCGGTGCCACACATCGCCGTGCCGCGGGGTCCGGCGGCGAACATGCGAGCGGCCGCCGCGATGTCGGCGGCGGGCACACCCGCTCGAGCGGCCGCCCAGTCGAGATCGAAGTTGGCGACCGCCTCGTGCAGGCGGTCGAGTCCTTCGACCCAGCGATCGCAGAACTCGACGTCGATCAAACCTTCATCGAGGATGACCTTCATCATCGCCCCGAGAAGTGCCGGGTCTTCACCAGGGGTAATTTGCAGATGGATGTCGGCGAGCGCCGCGGTTTCGGTTCGACGGGGGTCGATCACGATGAGCTTGTGCCCCCGCTTCTTCGCCTGCTTCAGCGCGGCGAGCGGGTTGATAAAGGTGG
>JAYSTV010000246.1:0-8691 GCA_043719425.1 Acidimicrobiia bacterium
CGAGAGTCTCGTTCGAGCGGCCGAACCCCAGGCCCGACTGGTCTATCTGGAGCCGGCGATGTTCGACGCGTCACGGATACCGTGACTGGCAGGCATCCCAGATCGCGTGCCAGGGCATCCCAGATGCCGCACAAACGGCACGGTTTTCGACGATTTCATGCGATCTGGGATGCCAGTTCAGCTGATGTGGGATGCGGGGCACAGGGTTGATGCCCGGGTTCGCGATAGCCGGTGTGCTGGAGGGGTTTTACGGGCCGCCGTGGTCGTGGGCCGACCGGGTGGCGATCATGGAGCGTTGTGCGCCGGCCGGGTTGCCCTGGTACGTGTGGGCGCCCAAGACGGATCCCTTGCACCGCAAACGCTGGCGAGAACCATTCACCGACGAATACCTTGACGGATTCCGTCGGCTCGTCGCTCTCGACGGGGGGCGCGTTGGCGTGGCCCTCTCACCCGGGGCTGACCTGGGTGACATCGATGTCGATGCCGACGCGCTGGCCGCCAAGCTTCGTCCCGTTCTCGAGCTCGGCGTCGGACTCGTGATGATTGCCTTCGATGACATCGACCCAGCGCTCGCCGACGGGGCCCGACATGCGGCATTAGTCAGCGCACTTACCGATCGTCTCAACCTCACCAACGTGCATCTCGTCGTTGTTCCCACCCACTACGCCACCATCGCTTCGACCGACTACCTGCGCACGCTGAGCAGCGCCCTTTCGCCCGACGTGATCATGGGGTGGACGGGGCCTCACGTGGTGAACGACACCATCACGGCCGACGACGCCGAGGCGTTTGCTGACGTCGTGGACGGTCGACCGTTGGCATTGTGGGACAACTATCCGGTGAACGACGCGCTCATGGCCGACCGCGCCTTTCTGCTCCCGCTCTCCGGCCGCGACCCCCAACTCGACGAGCGCTGCGCCGTCTACCTCGCCAACGCCGCCGTGCAGCCCTGGCTCGGCGTGCCAGCGCTGCTCTCGGCGGGCGCGTGGGCCACCGCCGGCGTCGCCACCGCCGCGTGGGAGGTCGAAGGTTTCGAAGGTCACGTCGAGATTGCGCTGCTGGCGCAGGCCTGCGACGGCCGGGAACTGATTCGCCTCGCCTCAGCCGCCGCCGAAGCCTCCGCCGCCCTCGACGACGAGCTCGATGCCGACGACTGGCGCTCCCGCTCCATCGATGACCTTTGGTGGTGGCTCGAACGAATTGAGCACCTCACCGTCGCCGGACCCATCGGCCACGCCGCCCGTCCATGGATCGAACAGGCGCATGCCGAAGCCACGGTTGCCCTCAGCGCCCTTGAACTCCTCGAACGAGACGTCGGTGAGCCCAACGTCGCCATTGCCGTGATGGAACTCGTGCAGACCTGGACCAAGGTTCGACGCAGCGCGGTCAGCGCCTTTGGCCGTCGGTTCGGACTCACCCCAAAGGCCGGTATCGACGAAGCCGGCAGTTGGAAGCTCTCAGCCGATGCGTTTGATGAGGGAACAAACGCTACCGACATCTTGTGCACCGCCGCAGTGCAGCGTCACCTAAACTCGTGAGCGCGCTTATTGAAAGTTCGCGTAGTACCGGCTCGGCGTGGGACCGCGCTGGCCCTGGTACTTCGAGCCAACAGCAGCGGAGCCGTAGGGATGTTCGGCCGGGGTGGTCATGCGGAGGAATGAGACCTGACCGATCTTCATACCGGGGTAGATGGTGATCGGGAGGTTGGCGACATTGGCCAACTCCAAGGTGATGTGACCGTCGAAGCCGGGATCGATGAAACCGGCCGTGGAATGGATGAGCAGCCCGAGGCGACCGAGGCTTGACTTGCCTTCGATACGCGCCACCAGATCATCGGGCACGCCGATGCGCTCAGCCGTGGCCCCGAGCACGAACTCGCCGGGATGGAGGATGAATACGTCGTCGTCACCGATCTCGACCAGTTCGGTGAGATCCTCCTGGTTCTCCTTCACGTCGATCACTCGCGCCGTGTGGTTGCGGAACACTCGGAAGTAGCGATCCACGGTGAGGTCGACCGACGACGGCTGGATGTTGGCCGGCACGAACGGGTCGATCAGGATCCGTCCCGTCGAGATCTCGTCACGGAGGGAACGGTCAGAGAGAATCATGAGGCGCCGAGGTTAGGCGCTGGCGGTCCTACCGCAACAGTGACGCAATCGCCCACAGACTCACGACGAACCCCACCGCCGCCATAGCGATCGTGCGGGCCTTGGGCGCCTTCTCCAACAGGGGCGCGTGGAGGTCGGCCTCCGTTACCCGTCGCTTGGCGTCGTCTCGACTCGGCCGGGCCGGGCGCTTGGCCGGCGGTCGGACCAACGCCAAGACATTGCCGACGAACAACGCACCGCCGAACGCCAGCAACATCCACACCATCAGATCGGGTCCTCCAAACACAACGCCAACGCTACCGGCGCGACGTGATTGTGAGGAGCGAGCCCCGCACGAGGCCCAACTCGGCGTGTCGCGCCGCACACCTCGGGCCGTTTCGCGCGCAGCTCCCGCCCGTTCAGACACAGATCGTCGATTTTCGGCCCGGCCGGGGCCAAATTTGGCCGATGTGCGCGCCGCAGACGCCGATCTGCGCGCCAGGGCGGCCGGGCGCGCCAGGAGGCGGCCAGGCCGAGCCCCGGCCGACCCAGAGGGCAGAGGGCCAGCTACTTCTTCGGCCAGATGACCTGGTTGTCGGATCCGATGACCGACTTGACCAACGACTCGTCGTAGGTCCCAATGATCGAGGGCTTGGTGGTGAACACGCCGGCCTCGGTATAGGCGTCGACCTGCTCCTGGAGCAGCTTCGGAATGATGAGGCCCACTGCGGTGCCGGCCGGGGTGTTGTCGGCAACGATTTTCGCCTCGACCTTCCAACGGAACCGCTCGCCGACGGGCGACAAGAAGTTGCGATTGCCGTTGGCGTTAATGCGTTTGACGGCGAGATCAACGGCGCCGTCGAGATCGTTGACCGAATCGGCGTAGCCGTAGAGCGCGGCGCGCACGAAGTCCTGCGCCGCTGTCGGGTTCTCCTTCAGAAACTTCGGGTTGGTGTAGATGAGACCGAACGAACCGGGGATGCCGTAGGCCGTCGGATCGAAGAGCTTGTAGGCAATGCCGGCGCGATCGAGCTGGCCGGGCTCGTTGGACTTGAAGCCCGGAAGCGCGTCGATCGGCAGCTGGAAGTGGGCGACTGGGTTGAATCCTTCGACGAGCTTGTCGGAATAGTCGCTCCCCCGCTTGAGGCCAACACTGTTGAGCATGGCCACGATCGAGGGCGGGATATCGCCCTTCATGCCAATGACCTTGCCGCGCAGATCACGCAGACCCTTGATCACGTCGTCGCGCACCATGAGACCGTCGATCGCGGTCTTGCCCAGGTTGTAGGCGACGACGAGCGGCTTCTCTTTGGGGCTGTTCTTCAACACCTCAACGTAGGAACCGGCCGACGCAAATTGCGCCTTGTTGTCGGCCACGAGCGCGTAGTTCGCCGTGGAGAAGCTGGCTTTCACGTCGACATCGAGACACATTTTGGCGAAGTAGCCCTTTGCGTCGGCCACGATCATTTCGACGATCGACGCGGTAGCGGCGTAGTCAAAGCCCGACAGATACGTGATCTTTCCGGCCTTCTTGTTGGCCTCACACCGCTCGGGACTGATCCCGTCGAGCGTGACGGCGTTGGCTGGCACTGCGGGCTTGGGAGCGGCCGTCGAGGGCGCCGCCGTGGACGGAACGGCCGTCGACGGGGCGATGGTCACCCGAGGCTTGGTGGACTTCTTCTTGGTCGCCGCGGAGGTAGGGGTGCCACCAGACGCAAGGGCAACGAGCATGAGCGCGGCAATAGCCGGCGCGAAACGACGAACGGGAAACACGGTTGAACTCCTGGGAGATGAAGCGGCAGCGATGCCTGGACGGAAAAAGTGGCGTCAGCGACCAGAAGACCTGGGCGTGGTGCCATGCCAGTGCAGCGCGGCCCTTTCGATTCCCGAGATCGCCAGGTAGGCGAACGAACCGATGAGACCGAGCACGAAAATGCTTCCCCATAACGGGGTGGCGCCTTCGACCATACCAGCGGCGGCCAACTTCCGAATGAGCACGCCGAGGCCGCGATCAACGAACGCCCACGGCTCACCAATCACCGCCCCGACAATGGCCAACCCGGCCGACACCTTGGCTCCGCTGATGAGGGCCGGCACGGAGCTCGGCACCCGCAACCGTCGATAGATCTCCCATCGCGACGCATGCACGCTGCGGAGCAACTCGAGGGCCAGCGGATCGACGTCACGCAGGCCGCCGATGGCGTTAAACAGCAGGGGCGGAAAGCAGACGATGGCGACCATCACAATGATTGGCCGATTGCCGAACCCCATCCACAACACGATCGCCGCGCCGTAGGCGAACAGCGGGGTAACCAGAACCAGAACGGCAACGGCGGACACGGCGCGTTCGACAAACAACGACTGCGCGCATATTGACGCGACGACGAACGCCACAGCAACGGCAACGACGAAGCCGATGAACGACACCTTGATCGTCGGCCAGGCGTCGAACCAATACGGCGACACGTGACCAGCGATGTAGCGAATGATGACCGATGGTCGCGGCAGCTTGAACGAGTCAACGTCGAAGAGCCGCACGAGCAGCTCCCACCCGCCGAGAAACGCAGCGAGACCAACAAAGGGCGCGGCGATCAGTCGGCTGGCCCCGACCCCGCGCCTCATGCGGTCGCTCGCAACGCCGTGCGGACCGAAGCGAGCGCAGCGAGGAACTCGGACGACTCCTCGAGACCAACCGGCGTCGGCCGTTCGAGGCCAACGGCGATGTCGGCCACGATCCGGCCCGGACGGCCCGACAACACAATCACCCGGTCGGCCAGCAGCACTGCTTCGTCGAGATCGTGGGTGGAGAAGACCACCGTGGTCGAGTGCTCCCGCCAGAGTCGACACAGCAGGTTGCGCATCTCCGCGCGGGTCAGTTCATCGAGGGCGGCGAACGGTTCGTCGAGCAGAAGAACATCGGCCCTCAGGGCAAAGGCCCGAGCGAGGGCGACGCGTTGGGCCATACCCCCCGACAGCGTCTTCGGTCGGGCTTCGGCGAAGGCGCTCAAGCCCACCGCGTCGAGAAGCACATCGATCTCCGCATCGCTCGCTCGGCCAGCCGTTGACCCTCTGTTGTTGACTTCGGTGAGAAGACGAACGTTGTCGCGCACCGAGCGCCACGACAGCAACGCCGGTGCCTGAGGAACGAATCCGAATCGCTTCGACCGACGCGCCTCGTCGGCCAGGTCGTCGTCGATGCGGATCGAACCAGCTGTGGGCGTGTCGATGCCGGCAATGAGACGGAGCAAGGTCGATTTCCCGCACCCCGACGGACCGATCAGCACCGTGATCGTGCCGGGGGCCAGGCCCAGGTCGATGCCATCCAGGGCCAGAACCGCTGGCGTCCGCCCGGCCACCGGGTACGTTCGACGAACACCCTCGCAACGTACCGAAGCGCCAGGACCCGTGGTGCTGGTGCTGGTGGTAGTGCTGGTGCTGGTGGTAGTGCTGGTGGTGGTGGTGCTGGAGGTGGTGGTGGTGGTGCTGGAGATGCGAGGCACGTGCACCAGTTTTGTCACACCCCCTGGTCATACTCATTGCTGTGGACAAGTTGGGCGTTGTCCACAGCGTTGTCCCACGAGTTCGGAGGTTGTCCGATGGTCATCCCCAGTTGTTTCCTCCGTGTTCACCCACTGGTTTCCCACAGGTTCGCGTCCGCAGACTGATCGCCCTTCCCCTTCGTCCGCTTTCCTGCTCGCCGCGCCCAGAAACTGAGTCTTTCCCCACATGGCCATTGCTCTCGACGAAGCCCGGCGCCGGCCCGCGGCGGCCACGCCCACCAGCGGCGGCCGCCTCCTTCCCCACAACCTCGAAGCCGAGGAATCACTCCTCGGCGCCATGCTTCTCAGCCGCGAAGCCATCGCCGCGGCGGCCGAGATCATGTCGGCCGAAGACTTTTATCGTCCGGCCCACGGGCACATCTTCGAAGCAATCATCAACCTCTACGGCGCCGGCGAACCGGCCGATCCGGTAACCGTGGCCGACGAGCTGCGGCGGGCCGGGCTCTACGAGATGATCGGTGGTTCCGTTGCCCTGGTGAACCTTCAGGCCGGTACCCCGACCGCCAGCAACGCCGGCTACTACGCCCGCATCATCGAGGAACACTCGCTGCTCCGGCGGGTCATCGGCGTGGCCGGCGAAATCTCCGAAGAGGCGTATTCGCTGCCCGACGATGTCACGGCCATGATCGACCGAGCAGAATCGCGCATTTTCACCGTCGCGCAACGTCGAACCACTGACACCATGGCGCCGATTCGCGATCTGCTCGGCCAAAACCTCGACCGGCTGGAGATGCTCTACGACCGCGGCGAGTCGATCACCGGTGTCCCGTCGGGCTACGTCGACCTCGACGAAAAACTCAACGGACTCCAGCCCAACGCGCTCTACATCGTTGGCGCCCGACCGGCCATGGGCAAGTCGGCCTTCGCTCTCGGCATGGCCGGTCACGCGGCCCTCGTGGAGAACCGACCGGTGCTGTTCTTCTCGTTGGAAATGAGCCACCTGGAGCTCACCCAGCGTCTGCTGTGCGCCGAGGCCAAGGTCGATTCGAGTCGCATGCGCAACGGCCGCCTCCAGGCCGACGATTGGCCCAAGATCACCGCTGCAGTCGGACGCCTCGCCGAGGCGCCGCTCTACATCGACGACAACCCACACCTCACGGTCATGGAGATTCGCGGCAAGGCCCGCCGACTCAAAGCCAAGCTCGGCGACCTCGGTCTTATTGTCATCGACTACCTCCAGCTCATGACCGGCGGCAAGGCCAACGTGGAAAACCGTCAGGTCGAGATCTCCGAGATCAGCCGTGGTCTCAAGATCCTGGCCCGTGAGCTTGAGGTCCCGGTCGTCGCCCTGTCGCAGCTTTCTCGTACCTTGGAGTCACGAGCCGACAAGCGACCGATGCTGTCTGACCTTCGTGAATCGGGAGCCCTCGAACAAGACGCCGACGTTGTCATGTTCTTGTACCGCGACGAGATCTACAACTCCGAGAGTCCCGACCGCGGCACCGCCGAAGTGATCATCGGTAAGCACCGTGCGGGCCCGGTCGGCACCTCTCGTCTGGCGTTCTTGGATCACTACACAAAGTTCGCCAACATGGCCAAGGGAATCTGATGCGCGTGGTGTCGCTGCCACGGCAACGATCCAGCATGGCCAAGGGAATCTGACGCGCGTGGTGTCACCGCCACGGCAACGATCCAGCATGGCGAAGGGAGTCTGAGGGCGCCGTGTCGTTTCGACGTGCCGTTCGTGGCGATCTTCCAGTAGTAGGTGCGCTTATCAAGGGTCTGGCTGACTACGAACGTCTGGCTCATGAGGTGGTGTGGACTCCTGCCCAACTGGAGGCGTCGTTGTTCGACGAAGGTGTCGCCACTGTCGAGTTGGCTATCGACGATCGCACCGACACCGTGGCCGGAATGGCGTTGTGGTACCGCACGTACTCCACGTTTCTTGGCCAGTCCGGCATCTGGTTGGAGGACCTCTTCGTGCTACCCGAGGCGCGAGGCCAGGGCCTCGGCCTGGCCTTGCTTCAGCACCTTCGCTCGCTCCCCGGGGCCGCGTCGAGTGGAACGTGCTGGATTGGAACGAGCCGTCGATCGCGTTCTACGACGCGCTCGGCGCCCGCCCCATTGATGGTTGGACCCGTTACCGCTGGACGCTTCCCGAGGAGTCGTAAAGGAGCGGCGGAGCAGCAGGGCGTCATTGCGCCAGACGGAGGCGCCGCTCACAGGGGTGGCGAGCTGTTGGCCAAGACATCGACGAGCGATGTCGTCGACGGATTCGTGGCGGTGCTCGCCCGCACCGGCGACGTGATTCTCACCTCCGACGTGTCCGACATCACCACCCTGACCAAGGCGGCGCGAGTGACCGTCGTGGTCACGAAGGTCTGACCATCAAGGCAGAGGTTCGCCGACGTACATGCGGCGGACGAGCTCTTCGAGGTCCACGTCGGGATCCACTGCGTCGAGCAGCGTAGCCAGTGGCTGATCACGGATGATGCGGCCATGATCGATGATGACGACGCGCTGGCACAACTTCTCCACGTCGGCCAGGTCGTGGGTGGTGAGGAGGATCGTGGTCCCGTGCTGGCGATTGATCGTGGCGAGGGCGTCACGCACGGCGAACTTTGAGACCACGTCGAGCCCGATCGTTGGTTCGTCGAGAAAGAGCAGCGGCGGGCGGTGCACGAGCGCCGCGACAAGCTCAGCGCGCATACGTTGACCTAGTGACAGCGTCCGAACAGGTTGATCCAGCAATGGTCCGAGTTCGAACCGTTCTACGAGCTCAGCGAGCGTTGCCCGGTGCTCGACCAAGGGCACCTGGTAGACGTGACGCAGCAATGTGTAGCTGTCGACAAGTGGTAGGTCCCACCACAATTGCGAACGCTGCCCGAACACCACGCCAATACGAGCGGCGAGGATCGTACGTTCGCGTAGTGGTACGTGGCCGAGCACACGGATTTCGCCCGATGACGGCGCCAGGATGCCGGTAAGCATCTTGATCGTCGTCGACTTCCCGGCTCCGTTCGGTCCGATCACGCCGACGAACGACCCGACAGCAATATCCAGGTCGATGCCTTCGACGGCAACAACGTCGCGCTTCTCGCGAC
>JAYSTV010000247.1:0-3552 GCA_043719425.1 Acidimicrobiia bacterium
CTCTGATTGCTCCCGCGACCGGCGAAAGCGTCGGTCCGTGGGTGTTGTAACCTCTTTCGTTCGTCTCGTCGGCCCATTCGCGGCCCGACCCCCTCTCGAGGAAGCCCGTCGTGGCAAAAAAGCAAGTCACCGCAATCGTCAAGATCCAGATTCCCGCTGGCAAGGCCACCCCGGCCCCGCCGGTCGGTACCGCCCTCGGTCCGCATGGTCTGAACATCATGGAATTCGTTAAGGCGTACAACGCTGCCACGGAGTCCCAGGTGGGCACCATCGTGCCGGTGGAGATCACCGTCTTCAACGATCGCAGCTTCACGTTCAAGCTGAAGACCCCGCCGGCGCCGGTACTGATCCGCAAGGCCGCCGGTATTGCCAAGGGCGCGGCCAAGGTCGGGACCGAGATCGTCGGCCAGATCACGGCGGCCCAGGTCACCGAGATCGCCACGATCAAAGCGCCTGACCTCAACTCGATCGACCAGGCCGGAGCCGAAGAGATGATCCGCGGTACCGCCCGCTCGATGGGCATCAAAGTCGTCTGACCACTCGCTTGGGCCCTCGGCCTCGGCCGTGCCCGGCACCACCCAACTCGCGCTGAGACGACCTCGCTCGGCGCGCAACGAAAGGACGAGGGAGCTATGTCTGATGGCAAGCGTTACGCAAATGCAGCAAAACGGTTCGACCGGGCCCGGTTGCACACCCCGGCCGAAGCAATCGATTTGGCCAAGGGCCTGTCGAGTGCCAAGTTCGACGAAACGATCGATATCGCCGTCCGCCTCGGCGTGGATCCCCGTAAGGCCGATCAAATTGTTCGCGGCACCGTCGCCCTTCCCGCCGGCACCGGCAAGACCATTCGGATTGCCGTGTTCGCGGCCGGCGACGCCGCCCAGGCAGCCCGTGATGCTGGCGCCGACATCGTCGGTGCCGACGACCTCGTGGAGAAGATCACCGGCGGGTTCCTCGATTTCGATCTCGCCATCGCCACCCCGGACCTGATGGGCATGGTCGGTCGACTCGGCCGTCAGCTCGGCCCCCGCGGGCTCATGCCGAACCCCAAGACCGGGACGGTGACCACCGATGTGGCCCGGGCCGTGACCGAGTTCAAGGGTGGGCGCGTGGAGTACCGCACCGACAAGTTCGGCAACATCCATGTGCCCATGGGCAAGGCCAGCTTCGCCACGGAGTCCCTCGCCGCCAACTTCAAAGCTGTACTCGACGAGCTCCAGAAGGCCAAGCCGGCGTCGGCCAAGGGCAAGTACCTGCGCACGATCGTGATCAGCTCCACCATGGGCCCCGGCGTCAAGGTCGATCCCGGCAAGCTCAAGGAGGAAGTGGCCTAGCCACCTCCGTCAAACTCGCGGGAGGCGAGCGTGTACGCTCTCCCCCTCGTTCGTGTCGTTCGCCCACCGGTTGACCACACAAACCACAAGTTCATTCATCTGCGCTGCAGACATCTGGTGTTCGAAATGTCCGTCCTCCAAGGCGGACCGGTTCGAACGTAATGGTCCTCTCTGTTTGAGGTCCACCCGACGAGGCGAAGGTCCACTCCCGGGCAGTTCTGGGCAAGGGCGTTCGTGCGTCGAAAGATGCCGGGCGCCCTTTGTTCCTCCGAAAGGAGGTTTCCATGGAACATCCCCGTCCCGAAAAAGTTGCCGTTGTCAACGAGATCTCGGCCCTCTTCGCGTCATCCGATGCGGTTCTCCTCACCGAGTATCGCGGCCTTAGTGTCAAGGCGCTCGGCGAACTTCGCGCCACACTGCGGCCGTCGGGCGCTCAGTTCCGCGTCTTCAAGAACACGCTGGTCCGGATCGCCGCCAAGCAAAACGGTCTCGACGCCGACTCGCTCCTCACCGGACCGACCGCCGTTGCCTTCGTTCAGGGCGATCCCGTCGAAGTGGCGAAAGCCCTTCGTGATTTCGCCAAGACCAATCAGAACCTGATTGTGAAAGGTGGTGTACTCGGCACCAAGGTGCTGACCGCTGCTCAGGTCTCCGCTCTCGCCGACATGCCCCCGCGTCTGCAGGTGCTGGCCGAGATCGCCGGTCTGTTTGCGGCCCCGCTGTCGCAGTTCGCCCGCTTGCTCGCCGCCCCGCCGCGTGACCTCGCCTACGCCATCCAGGCCCTCGCCGACAAGAAAGCCGCCTGATCCCAGGTTCAGCTTTCATACCTCCGGCGACAGGTCCGTCGCCACCGTAGCCACCCGCATACGCACGTGCGCCGACCATTCGGCGCCAACTCACGAAGGAACAACCAAACACCATGGCTTCAGTACAGGAAATTCTCGACAGCATCGCCGGCATGACGGTGCTCGAGCTCGTTGAGCTCAAGAAGGCGTTCGAAGAGCGCTTCGACGTGACCGCCGCCGCCCCGGCGATGATGATGGCCGCCGCCCCGGCCGCCGACGCCGCCCCCGCCGCCGAAGAGCAGGACGAGTTCGACGTCATGCTGACCAGCTCCGGCGCCAACAAGATCGCCGTCATCAAGGTTGTGCGAGAGCTCACCAAGCTCGGTCTCAAGGAGGCCAAGGATCTTGTCGACGGCGCCCCGAGCGCGATCCTCAGCAAGGTTTCGAAAGACGACGCCACCAAGGCCAAGGCCGCCCTCGACGAGGCCGGCGCCGCCACCGAACTCAAGTAGGACAAATCACGCTGCGTTTGGCGGCGTGATCTCGAGAGGCAGCCCGGTCGCTCGTGCGGCCGGGCTTCTTCGCGCCGTGAGCCCCGTAGCGTCCTTCGAGTGCGCTACGGTCGGCCTCGCAATGTGTCCGCCGCGGGGTGGTCACCAAACCAAGGAGCGTTCTCGTGGCCAATCCTGCCGACTACATCGAAGACATCGCCAAGTACACCGAGTCGGTGAACGAAGCCGCGGTGGCCACGATCGTGAAGCATCTAGGCATTGCCCTGTCCGGCAAGGACTCATCGCTCGTTTCGTGCTCCGACAAGAGCGAGCTGGATCGTGTTCGCGAGTCGTGGTGCAAGAAGAAGCTGGCGCTCACCGATGACGACGCCGCGCTCGACGCCACGATTTCTGCCGTCTGTGAGCAGATGTCGGCTGACCGCTCCAAGCACCGCGTGACCTTTTACTACCTGGTGGCGGAGAAGTCCGGGAAGCTTGGCGACCTCTCGTAGGTCTCATTGCCGGGCGACGCACGCGTTCCGAGCGTTGGCCCGTCGCCAAACGTTTCGCCGCCCGTCCACGCTTGGGTGCTTGACCTTGCGGGGTCGTCGGTTTACCCTTTCGGCCACGTAACGCCCGGTCGCTTCGGCGGCCCGGTTCCGGAGAGACAACCGGAGATGCCCGCCCGACCAGGTGCCCGGTGATTCGTCCCGGACCGGTTGGGTTTGACCGACCGCTCTAGTGGCACGCGTGCTAGGGTATTCGGTTGCCGTGCGCGTCGTCCCCTCTCTGCAGAGTTTCGAGTCTTCGTCGCGCCCCCACATCAACCGGGAGTTGTGTTTTGCGACCCCCGGAGCTTCAGTGCCGCACGCCCACCTACCTTCCCACGAGGAGTGAGGACATCCATGTCCACCCCGCCGCCCCGTGAACGCTTCTCCTTTG
>JAYSTV010000248.1:0-3542 GCA_043719425.1 Acidimicrobiia bacterium
CCGTCCAGCGGTAGATGTCCGGCACATGCTCGGCAAAGAGAGCAGCGGCTTCGCACGAGTCGGCGTCGAGATCCGGATATCGCTGGAGCACCGTGGGCAGGCCGGCCTTGATGGTGTCTCCGACCGCAAGGTACGCCGGATTGTCGAAGGGGCGAAGCCAACCGATCTCTTGGAGCTCAGGCTTGTCCCAGCCACTCGCATGCATAACCGCGAGCGCATCGATGACCTGTTCGGTTCGGTCGATTGGGCATCCGTCGATTTGGTCGATCGCCAGCGAGCCGTTGAGCTCTTCGAGGAGCAGGATGCACTGGGTCGCGTCGGCCGAAACGTCGGCGTAGAAACACGCCGGCGTGCGGACACCGAAGCGGGCCGAGGCATCTCGGTAGAAGCCGACCTCGGTGGAGTAAAATCCATAGAACTGGGCGATCGGCTGCATGTCGGCGGCCCGGGTGCGGACCTTGGCAATCATGGTGGGCGGGAGCCCCGCGGCTGGACCTCCGTAGCTGAGATGAACCCGAGAGAGTTCGCCAACGAGCCCGACGCCCTCGCCGATCCGGTCCTGATGGGCGGCGGTGACGGTGGTCCCGAGGGCCGCGCTGAGCCAGGCCGCATCGACGTTGTCGATCGTGGCCGGGATGGCGAGATCGGGATTCGACAGTGCGCGTACGGTCATCCCGACACTCTCCAGATCGCCTCGACAGCAGCGAGTCCCTCCGACCCCGGTAACGTGGGGTGGTGGCTACTGACGACTCAAAACTTGCGATCACGATGCTGGCCGATCGGGTTCTCGTGCAGATCCCGGCCACGGACGGCGAGCGGTTGAGCAAAGGCGGTCTGCTCATTCCGTCAACGGCGCAGATCTCGCGGCGATTGGCGTGGGCCGAAGTCGTTGCCGTTGGTCCGAGCGTGCGGCTCATCCAGCCGGGTGATCGGGTGCTGTTCAACCCCGAGGATCGCTACGAAGTCGAGGTCAGCGGCGAGGACTACTTGCTCCTTCGTGAGCGTGACATCCATGGTGTCGCCGCAGATCGCATCGACGGCACCACCGGCCTCTATCTCTAAGTGCACAACGGAGTCATCATGAGCACCACCGAACTCACCTACACCGTTGCCGGCATGACCTGCGGGCACTGCGTGAACGCCGTGTCGTCGGAGATCAAGACGGTTCCGGGCGTGGCCGAGGTGACCATCGATCTCGACACCAAGTCGGTCGTGGTCTCCGGCGAGTCCCTCGACGACGCCGCTATTCGGGCCGCGATCGACGAAGCGGGCTACGAAGCTTCCTAAACCAGCCAGCGGACCCACTGTCCGTGCATGCCGGCCTCCGCCAACTTCAGTTCGGTCGGCTGCTTGCGACAACAGAAAACCAGAAATTCTTTTCGGAATCTCTTGGAACGAGGCCGGTTTTGTCATACCCCCTTCGTACAATTGTATCCATGAAGATCGTCGATCCGAGAGAGCTTATGAAGGGGTTCCGGCGCGTCGATCTTTCTACAGCACAGCCGGTTGAACTTCGCAGTGTGCTTGATGATCTCCGTCGCGTTCGGGCTCGGTTGGATCTTGTCGAAGTCTCGGTCGCTGCGCTGCTCAAGAGAACCTCGGCCACTCCCGAACGGGACGTCTCCAAGGGTGCGCAACGGGCGAGCCGTCACGGGAGCAAGGTTCTCAACCGAGCCACCACGCTTGGCGAAACTCCGTCGCTGAGCAACGCCCTCGAAGCCGGTGCACTTGGGGGTGACCACGTCGATGTGTTCGCCAAAGTTCTCGCGTCGCTCGACGGTCCAGTCAAGTCCGGGTTCGCCGAAGCTGCCCGATCGCTCGTCGAAGCAGCAGCGGCGTCGGGGTCCACGCCCGATGAGTTCGCCACGTCACTGAACGCGGCAGCAGAACAGATCGCGGCCGACGGCGGGATGGCGCGATTGGAACGCCAGCGACGAGCAGCGCGCCTGCGCACGTGGACGAACAAGGCGACCGGCATGTGGCATCTGTCGGGCGCGTTTGATCCAGAATCCGGCGTCGTGCTTCATGGTCGTCTTGAGGCCGCGATGGCTGCGATGTTCGCGGCGAAGACGCTATCCACAACACCCGGTGATCCTGGTGAGAAGCAAAACCACCTCCGCGCCCTCGCCCTGCCCGCCGTCACCAATGGAGTGGCGCCGAAACTTGGCAAACCAGAGTCAGATGAGTCCGATCAATCCGATGAATGGAACGTCTTCACCACGGCACTCGCCGGTGACAGCAAGCGGTTCGGTCGTCCCGAAGTATCGATCGTCATTGACACCACCAACCTCGACGAAGACGGCAAGCCAACGATTGATTGGGGCATCCCGGTCAACATCCCCTGGTCACGGATTCAAGACCTCTGTCGCTTGGCGATTGTGCGACCGATCATCGTCCGTGAGGGAGCGGTGATCGCTGCCGATGGCGAGCTCAACCTCGGTCGATCCACCCGCCTCGCCAACCGGGCCCAACGACGCGCCCTCCGGGCGATCTACGCCACGTGCGGCGTTCATGGCTGCTGCGTGTCGTTCAACCATTGCCAACCCCATCACGTCCACTGGTGGCGGCACGGCGGCCCTACGGATTTCGCCAACCTCCTCCCGCTGTGCCGCAAGCACCACCACCTGGCCCACGAAGGCGGTTGGTTGCTGAGCCTCGGGCCGAATCGCGAACTCACGATCACGCTCCCCGACGGTCAGATCATGAGGACCGGTCCGCCCAGTCGAAAGGCGGCGGCGTGACGCCGGGCGGAGCGTGTCGAAACGCCCCTGCCGGACCGAGGGGTCCCATTAGGGTCTTTGGCGTGACCTTTGTTGCCGTACCCCTTCGGGCCACTGATGATCAACTCGCCGCTGTCAAGTACAGCGAGCACGGGCTGGTGGCTGCCATCGTGCAAGACGCAGCCAACGGACAAGTGCTCATGATGGCCTGGATGAACGCCGCCACGGTGCGGACCTCGCTCGACGAAGGCCGAACGGTGTTCTGGTCGAGGTCACGGTCGGAGGTCTGGCGCAAGGGAGACACGTCGGGCGATCGACAGTTTGTGCGCCAGGCGTTTTACGACTGCGACGGGGACACGCTGCTCTTCATCGTCGACCAAGAGGGCCGCGGGGCCTGCCACACCGGCGAGCGCTCGTGCTTCTACCGCGCCTTCGGCGACAACGCTGAGACTGCAGGCAGGCAGGATCAAGCATGGACTCGCTGAACCGACGAGAGTTGCGAACACACTGCAGCCAGGATCAAGCATGGACTCGCTGAACCCGCCGCTCGACGAGTTCCTGGCGCTCGCGGCGACCCACACCGTGGTCCCCGTGTGGCGGGAAATGATGGGCGATCTCGAAACCCCGGTCGCCGCTTTTGCCAAGCTCGTGGGCGACGGGGCCGGGTTCCTGCTCGAGTCCGTGGAGCACGGTGGTCGCTGGGGCCGGTTCTCATTCGTCGGCCGCAACCCGGCGGCCACGATTGTGTCGAGGCGAGACAGTCATGGCGTCGCCACCCTGACCGTCACCAACGGCTCGCTGCCCGAAAACGTGGCCATCGAC